>JASFME010000065.1:0-10428 GCA_050117725.1 Granulosicoccaceae bacterium
TGCACCAACATTTCCTGTATGTTAATGGGATCAGACACGATTGTTGATCATCTTGAGAGAAAGCTTGGTATCAAGATGGGCGGGACAACCCCGGATGGCAAGTTCACGATGAAGGTGGAAGAGGAATGCCTTGCGGCCTGTGCAGGCGGGCCGATGCTGGCAATTAACGGGCACTATTATGAAAAACTCACGCCCGAACGACTTGACGAGATTCTCGCGAATCTCGACTGAATAAAATAATAAGGCTTCCCGTTTATGTAAAGGGAGGTGGAGTGAGGAGTCATGGCAAACCAGGTTTGCTTTACGACATTGCAGTTCGACGAGCCGTGGACACTTGAGAATTATCTCAAGGTCGGTGGTTACGAGGCCCTGAAAAAGGTGCTGGTCGGCAAGATGAGCCAGGAAGACGTGATCGAAACCGTCAAGGCCTCGGCCTTGCGTGGTCGCGGTGGTGCGGGTTTTTTGACCGGTCTGAAGTGGAGCTTCATGCCGCGCACTGCGCCGGGCGACAAGTACATCGTGTGTAATTCCGATGAAAGCGAACCGGGTACCTGCAAGGACCGCGATATCCTGCGTTATAACCCGCATGCCATCATCGAGGGCATGATCATCGCCGGTTATGCGACGGGTGCCGCGGCCGGCTATAACTATCTGCGAGGCGAATTCCATCACGAACCGTTCGAGCGTTTCGAGGCAGCCCTGAAAGAGGCCTACGAGGCCGGTTATCTCGGCAAAAATATTCTCGGCTCCGGTTTTGACTACGACCTGTATACCCACCTCGGTGCCGGCGCCTACATCTGCGGTGAAGAGACCGCCTTGCTCGAATCACTCGAGGGCAAGAAGGGGCAGCCACGCTTCAAGCCGCCGTTCCCGGCCAATTTCGGTCTGTATGGCAAGCCGACCACGATTAACAATACTGAAACGCTTGCCTCGGTCCCGGCGATTATCCGTAACGGTGCCGACTGGTTCCTGAACCTGGGCAAGCCGAACAATGGCGGTGAAAAGCTGTTCAGTATGTCCGGTCATGTGAATAACCCCGGCAATTTCGAGGTCCCGATGGGCACACCGTTCCGGGAACTGCTGGAAATGGCCGGCGGCATGCGTGACGGTAACAAGATCAAGGCCGTGATCCCGGGTGGTTCGTCCATGCCGGTTTTGCCGGGTGACGTGATGATGGAAACGGACATGGATTACGACTCGATCCAGGCAGCCGGTTCCTATCTTGGCTCAGGTGCCGTAATCGTTATGGATGAGACGACCTGCATGGTCCGGGCACTGATGCGCCTGTCACGCTTCTATTATATGGAGTCGTGTGGCCAGTGTACGCCATGCCGTGAGGGTACCGGCTGGCTGTACCGCATCCTGCAACGCATCGAAAACGGCGCGGGCCGCATGGAAGATCTGGATACACTGGAAGCGGCAAGTTCGCAAATAGCCGGGCACACGATTTGTGCCTTTGGCGAAGCCGCATCATGGCCGGTGCAGAGTTTCATCAAGCATTTCCGCGAAGAATTCGAGTACCACATCAAGCACAAATGCTGCATGGTCGGTGACAAGAAGGGGGCTGCGGCATGAGCGCCAAACCTGATACGAATGCCGACATGGTTACCATAGAGATCGACGGTGTCGAGATGCAGGCCCCGAAGGGCGCCATGATCATCGAGGCCGCCGACGATGCGAATATCTACATTCCACGTTTCTGCTATCACAAGAAACTGCCGATCGCAGCGAACTGCCGTATGTGTCTCGTACAGGTCGAGAATGTGCCCAAGCCGTTACCGGCCTGTGCCACACCTGTTAACGACGGCATGAAAGTCTTTACACGCTCTGAATTCGCGCGACGTGCGCAAAAGGGCGTTATGGAATTCCTGCTTATCAACCATCCATTGGACTGCCCGATCTGTGACCAGGGTGGTGAATGCGAACTGCAGGATATCGCCATGGGTTATGGCAGCGATGTGTCGCGTTACAGTGAACAGAAACGTGTCGTCGCCGACAAGAATATCGGCCCGCTTATAGAAACCGAGATGACGCGCTGTATTCATTGCACGCGTTGCATCCGTACAATCGAACTGGTCGGTGGTGAACCTGAACTCGGCGGAATGGGACGAGGTGACCGTCTCACCATCGGTACCTACATCGAGCGCAGCATCGATTCGGAAATGTCGGGCAACGTCATTGATGTCTGCCCGGTCGGCGCCCTGACGGCAAAGCCTTCACGCTTCGGCGCGCGAGCCTGGGAATTACGTGCGCATGACGGCTTGTCAGCACATGACTGCATCGGTTCCAATACCGAGATCCATACCTGGCAGGGCAAGATCATGCGTACGGTGCCTGCCGAAAACGAAGCCATTAACGAGGTCTGGCTTTCGGATCGCGATCGTTATGCCTACGAAGGCATCAACAGTTCTGATCGGCTCGAGACGCCGAT
Source organism: Granulosicoccaceae bacterium (assembly GCA_050117725.1). Classification (GTDB taxonomy): domain Bacteria; phylum Pseudomonadota; class Gammaproteobacteria; order AKS1; family AKS1; genus JASFJH01. The sequence goes on from JASFME010000065.1 coordinate 2,432, forward strand.
GATCAAACGTAACGGCGAATGGACCACGGTTGACTGGAGCGAGGCGCTCGATGCGGTTGCCGATGGCCTGCGTGCCGCCAATGGTTCCATTGGTGCGCTCATGTCGCCATCTTCAACGGTTGAAGAAGCCTGGCTGATGCAACAGCTCGTACGTGGCCTGGGCAGTAACAATATCGATCATCGCCTGCGGCAGCAGGATTTTTCTGCAGACAGTCATGATCCCGTGGCCCCGGTACTTGGTCGCGGGATCGAGGATCTCGAACACATCGATGCATGCTTGCTGATTGGCAGTCACATCAGCAAGGACCAGCCGATTGCCGCGCATCGCCTGCGCAAGGCTGCGAACAGTGGCGCCCGGATCATGATGGTCAGCGGTGCCGACTACACCCCGAATTACCCGCTTGCCGCGAATATCATTACCAGCCCTGCGAACCTCGTCGGTGAACTTGCTGCGGTGGCCAAGGCGCTGCTGGAAATTACCCGCGAGGCCGAGCCACAAGGACTGGCAGGCTTGCTCGATGGCGTAGAGGTGAATGACACGCATCGTGCGATCGCCGACAGGCTTAAGCTGGGCACGAATGCGATAGTAGTGATCGGCATGCAGGCCATGGCGCATCCGCAGTACGCGATGTTGCGCCAGCTGGCCAGCCAGATTGCCGGTTCGGCGGATGCCGGCTTTGGCTTCCTCACGCAGGGCGCCAATGCGGTCGGTATGAGTCTCGCCGGGGCCTTGCCGCACCAGGGTGCCGGTCTGAATGCCATGCAAATGCTCAGCACGCCGCAACAAGCCTACGTGTTGTTCGGTATCGAGCCGGAGCGCGACTGTGCCGATCCGCTGACAGCCCGCAAGGCCCTGGACGATGCCGACTTCGTCACCGTCATGACCCCGTTTGTCACTGACGAGATGCGTGCCTATGCAACGGTCCTGTTGCCGGTGGCACCGTACAGTGAAACCTCGGGTACGTTTGTGAACGCCGCAGGCACCTGGCAGAGCTTTGCCGGCAGCGCCAGGCCGGTCGGTGAAACCCGTCCCGGCTGGAAGGTGCTGCGGGTACTCGGTAACAGCTGTGAACTGGACGGCTTTGACCAGTTGTCGTCGGAGGAAGTGTTGCAGGACGCACGCAATGCGATCGGCGATGTCACCCACGATACGCGTGTCGACTGGCAGCAGCCAACCACTGTCGCGACTGAAACCGGCATCACGCGCATCAGCGATATGCCCAGCTACGGTATTGATGCCGTTGTACGCCGTGCCACGGCCCTGCAACACACAACACATGCGGCACGCGAAACAGCGCGCATGAACGCGGCGACTATTGCCCGGCTCGGGCTGGCCGACAGCAAGCGGGTGCTGGTGTGCGAGGGTGACGAGTGCGCCTCGCTCGAACTCGAATGTGATGAATCAGTCCCGGATAGCTGTGTGGCGCTTGATGCCACAACAGAGGCGGCGGCAAAACTCGGGGCCGCGTATAACAATGTCACGGTTGAACAGGACTGAGCCATGATCGAGTTCCTTACCGAAAGCTGGAATGTTATCTGGAACTGGTTCCCTCCCGTGGCACAGACAGTGTTGTTTGTCCTTGCCAAGATCGTCATCGTTATGGTGCCACTCATGTTGTCAGTTGCGTACCTGACCCTGGCGGAACGCAAGGTGATTGGCTTTATGCAGGTGCGTATCGGGCCAAATCGCGTGGGCTGGAAGGGTTGTCTGCAGCCGATTGCCGATGCACTCAAGCTCATGTTCAAGGAAATCATTATTCCGAGCGGTGCCAACAAGTTCCTGTTCCTCGTGGCACCGATTATATCGCTCGGCACGGCGCTGGCGGCCTGGGCCGTGATTCCGTTCGGGGCAGGGCTGGGCATTACCGATGTCGATGCCGGCCTGCTGTATATCCTCGCGATCACCTCGGTGGGTGTGTACGGTGTGATCATCGCCGGCTGGGCCTCGAATTCGAAATATGCCTTCCTCGGGGCGTTACGTTCCTCGGCCCAGATCGTGTCGTATGAAATCGCGATGGGCTTTGCGCTGGTCGGTGTGCTGATGGCGGCCGGCAGCCTGAACCTGCGCGAAATCGTCGAGGCACAACAGGGCAGTATCCTGCACTGGTACTGGTTGCCACTGCTGCCGCTGTTTGTCGTGTACTTTATCTCAGGTGTGGCGGAAACCAACCGTGCACCGTTCGATGTCGCCGAAGGCGAGTCGGAAATTGTAGCCGGCTTCCATGTCGAGTATTCCGGTATGGCCTTCGCCGTGTTCTTCCTCGCCGAGTACGCCAACATGATCCTGATCGCGGCGCTGGCCACGGTCATGTTCCTCGGTGGCTGGTTAACGCCTTTGCAGGGCATTGTGCCGGATAGCACATATAACGTGCCGCTTATCGGGGCATTGCTGGGTAGTGGTCTGCACTGGTTCATCATCAAGATGAGTTTCTTCCTGCTGCTGTACCTGTGGTTCCGTGCGACGTTCCCGCGTTACCGCTATGACCAGATCATGCGTTTGGGCTGGAAGGTATTCATTCCGATTACGATTGTCTGGTTACTTGTGCTCGGTGTTGCCATCCTGTGCAAGGTCGGCCCCTGGTTTAGCTAAGAGGTGATGAGCATGATTGAAAATATGAAAAACATGTTCAAAAGCCTGTTCCTGCTGGAACTGGTGAAAGGTATGCGCCTCACCGGCCGCTACCTGTTCGCGCGCAAGTTCACGCTGTATTACCCGGAAGAAAAGACGCCGCAGTCGCCACGCTTCCGTGGTTTGCATGCGCAACGTCGTTACCCGAACGGTGAAGAGCGCTGTATTGCCTGCAAACTGTGCGAGGCTGTATGTCCGGCGCTGGCGATCACGATCGAGTCGCAGGAGCGTGAGGACGGCACGCGTCGCACCAAACGCTATGACATCGACCTGTTCAAGTGTATTTACTGCGGCTTTTGTGAAGAGGCTTGCCCGGTAGACGCCATTGTCGAAACCCGCGTGCTCGAATACCACTTCGAGAACCGCGAAGACAGCATCATGACCAAGGAAAAACTGTTGCGTAACGGCGACCTGAATGAAGATCAACTCGCGCGCGATCGTGCTGCCGATGCAGCCTATCGTTAGGACCAGACAGGATTAATTGAGCTGATTATGAGCTTTGAACAGTTACTTTTTTATGTCTTTGCCGCAACACTCGTGTTTGCTGCCGGTATGGTGATAACTGCGCGCAACCCGGTGCATGCGGTATTGTTCCTGATCCTCGCGTTTTTCAGTAGCTCGGCCCTGTGGTTGTTGATGGAGGCCGAGTTCCTCGCCATTACCCTGGTGCTCGTGTATGTCGGCGCGGTTATGGTGCTGTTCGTCTTCGTTGTCATGATGCTCGATATTGATCTTGCACGTATGCGTGAAGGCTTTGCCCGTTACTTGCCCATTGCCGCTATTGTCGGTGCGATTATCGCCGTGGAAATGATTCTTGTCGTTGGCCCGGATAACTTTGGCCTGGACAGCTATAGCGGACCTGCGAGACACGCCGCTGATTACAGCAACACCAAGGAACTGGGTGGCGTGTTGTATACCGATTATGTTTATCCGTTCGAGATCGCCTCGGCGATCCTGTTGATTGCAATCGTGGCGGCAATTGCCCTGACCCTGCGCCGTCGAGCGGGCACGCGCCACCAGGTAGTGGGCGAGCAGGTGGTTGTGAAAAGCAGCGATCGCCTGACTATCGTGAAAATGGATGCCGAGCCTGACAAGGCACAGAACAGCGGGGGCGCAGAATAATGATTCCACTGTCGAATTACCTGGTGCTTGGTGCCGTGTTGTTCTGTCTGAGCGTGGCCGGGATATTTATCAATCGCAAGAACCTGATCGTGTTGCTTATGTCGATCGAGTTGATGTTGCTTGCGGTCAATATGAATTTCATCGCGTTTTCACATTACCTGGGAGATACCGCCGGCCAGGTATTTGTGTTTTTTATCCTGACCGTGGCGGCGGCAGAGGCGGCGATTGGTCTTGCCATCCTCGTCGTGTTGTTCCGTAATCGCCGCAGCATCAATGTTGATGATGTCAGCGACATGAAAGGCTAGACAATAAAGAGAATAAACAAAGAGTTGCATGTATGAGTAACCTGTACCTGGCCATACCGTTATTTCCCCTGTTGGGCGCCATTATTGCCGGGCTGTTCTGTCGCAAGATCAGCCGCAGCCTTGCGCACTGGGCCGCCATTCTTGGCGTTGCAGTGTCATGCGCGCTGTCACTGTACGTGATGCACGGTTTTGTGTTCGATGGCTGGCAGACCTATAACGAATCGGTTTATACCTGGATGGTCAGTGACGGTATTCGCTTCGAGATCGGTTTCCTTGTCGACAAACTGACCGCGCTCATGCTGGTTGTCGTCACCTTTGTTTCGCTCATGGTGCACATCTACACGATTGGCTACATGCACGATGACGAGGGCTACAACCGTTTCTTCAGTTACATTGCCCTGTTCACGTTCTCCATGCTCATGCTGGTCATGTCGAACAACTTCCTGCAGCTGTTCTTTGGCTGGGAAGCGGTGGGCCTCGTGTCGTACCTGTTGATCGGCTTCTGGTTCAACCGTGACACGGCGATCCTTGCCAACCTGAAGGCGTTTCTCGTCAATCGCGTTGGTGATTTTGGCTTCCTGCTCGGTATAGCCGCGATACTCATGTACACGGGTTCGCTGGATTATTATGAGGTGTTTGCCTCGGCGCCGGGCCTGGCTGGCGAGACCATGAGCATTATTCCTGGCAGTGAGTGGTCGGTCATGACCGTGATCTGTATCCTGCTGTTCATCGGTGCGATGGGTAAATCGGCACAGGTTCCGCTGCATGTCTGGCTGCCTGACTCGATGGAAGGCCCGACCCCGATCTCGGCACTCATCCATGCCGCGACCATGGTGACCGCCGGTATCTTCATGGTGGCGCGTATGTCACCGCTGTACGAGTTGTCGACCACGGCGCTGAGCTTCATCCTCGTCATAGGCGCGATCACGGCCCTGTTCATGGGCTTCCTCGGCCTGATCCAGAATGACATCAAGCGCGTCGTAGCCTATTCGACACTGTCACAGCTCGGTTACATGACTGTTGCTCTCGGTGCCTCGGCCTACGCTGCCGGGATTTTCCACCTGATGACGCATGCTTTCTTCAAGGCCTTGCTGTTCCTCGCCGCCGGTTCAGTGATTATCGGCATGCACCACGAACAGGACATCCGCAAGATGGGTGGCCTGAAGAAGTACATGCCGATCACCTACTGGACCTCGCTGGTTGGCTCGCTGGCCCTGATCGGTTTCCCGGGCTTGGCCGGCTTCTTTTCCAAGGATTCGATTATCGAGGCCGTGCATCATTCCAGCACACCCGGCGCCGGGATTGCGTATTTTGCCGTGCTGGCCGGTGTGTTTGTCACCGCGCTGTACAGCTTTCGCATGTTCTTTGTTGTGTTCCACGGTGAAGAGCGGTTCGATGAGCACACGCGTGAGCACTTGCACGAATCGCCGGCCGTGGTCACGGTACCGCTGATTATGCTGGCCATCCCGTCGGTGCTTGCCGGTTACGTGATCGGCCCGGTGCTGTTCGGTGAATATTTCGGTGACGCCATCCAGGTCAGCGCCGCGCGTGACGTGCTGGCGAGCCTGGGCGAGGATTACCACGGCGTGTGGGGCTTCATCCTGCACGGTATCAGCGGTCCGGCATTCTGGCTGGCCATAGCGGGCCTTTTCAGCGCCTGGTATATCTATATGAAGAAGCCGGTCATCGCGCAGATTGCCCGCGACCGGTTGTCATTGCTGTATACCGTCATGGAGCGCAAGTATTTTATGGATGACCTGTACATGAAGGTATTCGCCGGTACCGGTCGTCTGCTCGGCCGCGGCCTGTGGAAGGGCGGTGACGTGGCCGTCATCGATGGCGCAATCGTCAACGGCAGCGCGAAAATTGTCGGCTGGTTTGCCGGTATCGTCCGGCATGTGCAGACCGGTTATCTGTATCACTACGCATTTGCCATGATCCTGGGTCTGCTCGGTCTGCTGACCTGGGTGCTGTACGGGGCCAGGTAAGGGGAAAGTAAGGCATGTTTTTAGATGTACCATTATTGAGCCTGGTAATCTGGACACCGATAATCGGTGGCCTCATCGTACTGGCTGTCGGTGATCGTGATCCGTGGGGGGCACGTCCCATTGCACTGATCGTTTCGCTGCTGACTTTCCTGTTCAGTATCCCGCTGTATACCGGTTTTGATACGGGCACTTCGGCCATGCAGTTTGTCGAACAGGCCGTGTGGATATCGGCTTTCGATATCAACTACCACATCGGTATTGACGGCATCTCGATGCCGCTCATCATCCTGACGAGTTTTATCACGATACTGGTGGTCGCGGCGGCCTGGGATGTCATCAAGGACAAACGCCCGGCACAGTACCTGGCAGCCTTCCTGATCATGGAAGGGCTCATGATCGGTGTGTTTGCGGCACTTGACGCGATACTGTTCTACGTATTCTGGGAAGGCATGCTGATCCCGATGTTCCTGATCATCGGTGTCTGGGGCGGGCCACGCCGTGTGTACGCGACTATCAAGTTCTTTCTGTATACCTTCCTCGGCTCGGTGCTCATGCTGGTCGCGCTGATCTACATGTACATGCAGGGCAACAGTTTCGAAATCCTCGACTTCCATGTGCTCAAACTCGGTATGACCGAGCAGACCCTGATCTTCCTCGCCTTCCTGTTGGCATTTGCCGTGAAGGTGCCGATGTGGCCGGTTCATACCTGGTTGCCGGATGCGCACGTCGAGGCGCCGACCGGAGGCTCGGTGATCCTGGCGGCGATCATGCTGAAGATCGGCGGTTACGGCTTCCTGCGCTTCAGCCTGCCGATCGCGCCGGATGCCAGCCAGTCGCTCGACTGGCTGATTATCCTCATGTCGCTCGTCGCGGTCGCCTATATCGGGTTGGTCGCGCTCGTGCAGCAGGACATGAAGAAACTGATTGCCTATTCGTCGATTGCCCACATGGGGTTTGTCACGCTCGGCTTCTTTATTTCTTTCAGCATTGTTGAGGCGACCGGTAGTCAGTCCGGTGCCGCACTCGGCCTCGAGGGCGGAATGGTGCAGATGGTGTCGCACGGCTTTATTTCCGGGGCCCTGTTCCTGTGCGTCGGCGTCATGTATGACCGTATCCACAGCCGTGAAATCAGCGATTACGGCGGTGTCGTCAACACGATGCCGGTGTTCGCAGCCTTCATGGTGTTGTTTGCCATGGCAAACTCGGGTTTGCCGGGCACCTCGGGTTTTGTCGGTGAATTTATGGTGATCCTGAGTGCCTTCAAGGCAAACTTCTGGATCGCCTTTATTGCGGCACTGACCCTGATCCTTGGTGCAGCCTACAGCCTTTGGCTGGTCAAGCGCGTCATCTTCGGCGCTGTCACGAATGACAAGGTGGCTGAACTCGAAGATATGAACAAACGTGAATTTGCCATACTTGGCGTACTCGCAGTTGCTGTGTTGCTGTTCGGTGTCTGGCCGGATCCGCTCGTCGATGTCATGCATGTATCCATCGACAACCTGCTGCAGCACATCATGCAGTCAAAACTGTAACGGGATAACGACATGAGCCAGAGTTTTACCATGCCTGATTTTGCCTTGGCGGCACCTGAAATTTTCGTGCTTACGATGGGCTGCGTGTTGCTCGTGTTTGACGTGTTCATCAATGACCGTCTGCGCATCCTGAGCTATGTGCTGGCACAGCTGACAATTATTGGCGCGGCAGTGCTCACATTTTCCGGATTTCCCTCGGAGGTTGTACATACTTTCAATGGTACCTACGTCAGTGACTCGCTTGGTAGCCTGCTTAAGCTGTTTATCTACCTCGTTACGGCTTTTGTCTTCCTGTATTCGCGTGATTATCTGAAAGATCGCAACATGTTTCGTGGTGAATATTACGTGCTTGGCCTGTTCGGCATGCTTGGTATGATGATCATGGTCTCGGCGCACAGCTTCCTGACGATCTACCTGGGGC
>JASFME010000066.1:0-10316 GCA_050117725.1 Granulosicoccaceae bacterium
TCACGCTCGGCCAGGTAAGCCGCATCCTTGAGCATGATCTCAAGCAATTCAGCTGTTGGCTGCGTCATGTAGACAGGGCCGTTGTAACCATCTGCGGCAAGTTTGGGCAACCGACCGGAATGATCGAGGTGGGCATGTGACAACACGACCGCATCGAGCTGTCGCATATCAAAGGGAAATGGCGCCTTGTTGGCTTCTTCCTCCTCACGGCTGCCCTGCACCAGGCCGCATTCGAGCAACACGGTTGCCTGTTCGGTACGAAGCAGATAGGCAGAACCCGTAACACCTTCGATTGCACCATAAAATGTCAGTGTGGCCATAATATACTCCTGTGCCGATTGCTTACTGAATTGTTACAGGAAATGCTGCAGGAAGGGAATCATGGAACAACCTGTCGAGTCGGTCGTGGCGCTGTTTTTTTATAATTTCATATAATGCCTTTTCAAGCATCTTGCCCTCCCCTTTTAGACGCGTGTCACACATTCGTTCCGAACACCTGATTTCTACCATGTTCCTTTGCAGAATACAGGCCTTTATCAGCCGCATCTATGAGAGCCGTCTCTTCATGAACCTTGGCTGACTGCATGACTGGCTGCATGCTCGCAACACCAATACTTGCTGTGACAATTGATGCGGTGTCTGAATATGCATGAGGTATAGCTAAATCTGTAATCGCCTTGTGAATATAATTCGCCACTATCATTGCATTTTCGAGGCTTGTATTGCCAAGAATGACTGTAAATTCCTCCCCACCATACCGGGCAGCAAGATCATCTGGTCTCGTACTATACAGTTTGAGTACGTTGCCTATCTGCCTTAAACACTCATCACCGGCCTGGTGGCCATAATGGTCATTAAACGCCTTGAAGTGATCGATATCCAGAAGTATCAGTGATATCGGCAAGTTCAAGCGCGTACCCCTGCGCCACTCTTCATGCAAAAACTCATCAAAATATCTTCTATTTGCCATGCCTGTCAGCCCATCCATACGTGACAGCGTCAACACCCTCTCTTCTGCCAGTTTTCTTTCAGTAATAGTTTGATGGGAAATGACATAATAGGGCCCACCACCGTCAAGGTTTAACGGTGTGACCCGCATCGTAAACCAGCGCTTTTCATCATGGCTATGACAGGGATATTCGAAATAGAACACAGCAAGCTCTTTCCTGATAACTTTCCTGATGCCATCCGCAGCATCCCTGGCAAGCGCCTCACCCATTGCAGATGACGCATCACACACATCCAGGTAATTAATACCTTGCCAGCCTGACACTGCCGGGTAACCGTTTTCAATGGCAAAATCAATCCACCCCCGGTTCACATATTGAATAGCTCCTTCAGAATCAATAACGACGATGTGTTCCGTTATCGAATCAATGACTGACCTGTAGAATCCACTGGAAAGCTTCATATGAATTGGTATTTATCCATTACTCACACAGTGCGCGTTGACATATCACCTGTGTTGTCAGTTCTGATAGAGCTGTTTTGCATTTAACTATGCCCCTGTCAGCCATAACCTCTTTAACTTCATGCGATTTATCGATTCGGTCATACTCTCCACATGCTATTCCCCTGCCAATATACTGGTCAATAACCCGTAGGCCCGCCTCTTCCCTGCCGCACGCAGTTGGTGCACACTGTGCCCAGATTCCATATGCGACATGGCTCACGCATACGCGTATTTCATAATAATTCATCTGTATTTCATGTGCTTGGCAGTTCACGGTACAATCTGGGCCGGATTTTGCAGTACAGGTGAAGACAACAAACCCGTACAAAAAGGAAAGACCTATGATCGGTACACGTTTCACGCTGGAGGTTCGCCCGGTTTTGCCGGAGCGCCTGGCCCGGCTGGATGAGTTGGCCAACGACCTGCTTTACAGCTGGGACCGGCAGGTACGCAGCCTGTTCTTCCGGCTCGATGCCGAACTGTGGGAAACCAGCGGCCATAAACCGAAGGTATTCCTGCGCCGCATTGCCCAGAGCAAGCTGGATGAGGCGGCCGAGGATCGCGTCTTCCTGCAGGACCTGAACCGGGTGCTGTCCTCCTACGACACCTACCTGCAGGAAGACAGTATGTCCGGGGTTGATGAACACCTCGATCCGGACAAGGACCTGGTGGCCTATTTCTGCGCCGAATTCGGTTTTCATGAAAGCTTTCCGATCTATTCCGGTGGTCTGGGTATTCTCGCCGGCGATCACTGCAAGGCGGCCAGTGATCTGAATGTCCCTTTCGTGGCGATTGGCCTGCTCTACCGGCAGGGCTATTTCAACCAGACCATTGATGTGTATGGTCACCAGCAGGCGCATTACACGACCACCGATTTCGATGACCTGCCCATCACACCGGCCGTCGACAATAATGGTAACGAGATTCACATTAACGTCGCCATGGCCGGGCGCAATGTCGAGGTCAAGGTGTGGCAGGCAAAAGCCGGGCATATCCGCCTCTATCTGCTCGACACCGACTTACCTTCGAATACGAGTGACGATCGTGCCATTACCCATCAACTCTATGGCGGTGATGTGCACACGCGCATCCAGCAGGAGATCATCCTTGGTATTGGTGGCGTGCGCGCCCTGCGGGCTCTCGGTCTGCGACCGTCGGTGTGGCACATTAATGAAGGCCACGCGGCGTTCATGATCCTCGAACGTTGCCGCGAGCACGTATCGAAAAAAATGCATTTCGACAGCGCACTGGAAATCGCTGCGGCCGGTACAGTATTCACCACGCATACGCCGGTACCGGCCGGGCATGATATTTTTGAACACAGTCTCATGGAACATTATTTCAATGACTTTATCCATGAGCTTGGCATCGACATGAAATCCTTTCTCAGCCTGGGCGCCAGCCCCGGCCACCCCGATGGCTTCAACCAGACCGCGCTGGCTTTACGCGGCTCGCGTTACCACAATGGTGTGAGCAGGATTCATGGCGGGGTCGCCTCACAAATGGAGGAGTACATCTGGCCACAGATCCCGCATGACGAAAGCCCGATGCGTCATGTCACCAATGGTGTACACGTACCGACCTTCCTTGCCCGCGAATGGGTGTCGCTGTTCGATATGCGCTTTGGTGGCGGCTGGCGCAATGAGTTGCTTAACGAAGAGTTCTGGCAGCAAATCGATGATATCCCTGACCAGACATACTGGACCCTGCGCCAGACACTGAAGTCGGAACTGTTTGAACATGCCTGCAAACGTGCCCGGCACCAGCACACGCGCAATGGCCTGAGTGACATCCAGATTGCGCGAACCACGCAGTACATCGACCCGACTGATACCGACGTGCTGACCTTTGGCTTTGCGCGACGTTTTGCCACCTACAAGCGCGCGACCCTGTTATTCTCGGATCTTGACCGGCTGGCGCGCATTGTCAACGACCCGGAACGGCCCGTGGTGTTCCTGTTTGCCGGCAAGGCCCACCCGGCCGATCAACCGGGTCAGGAATTTATTCGCATCATCCATGATGTATCACGCCGGCCCGAGTTTGTCGGCAAGATCCTCCTGCTTGAAGGTTACGACATGGCACTGGCACGCAAACTCGTCACCGGTGTCGATGTCTGGTTGAACACACCGGAATACCCGCTTGAGGCGAGTGGCACCTCGGGAGAGAAGGCCGGGATAAACGGCGTAATGAATCTGAGTGTGCTCGATGGCTGGTGGGGTGAAGGCTACAACGGTGAAAACGGCTGGGCGATTGCGCCGCATGGCCCGGATATGGATCCTCATTTCAGCCAACAGGCCGATGCGAATGAATTGCTAGACCTGATTGAGAACGAAGTCGTGCCACTGTATTACATACGCGACGGTCATGGCTATTCTGCGAGCTGGGTGAATATGTCAAAGGCCTCGATGAAGTCGATCCTGCCGCGCTTTAACTCGGCACGCATGGTCATGGATTACGTGCAGGGGTTTTATGGCCCGGCCAGCCAGCAGTGCCCGCGCTTCAAGTCGGGTAAGCACGAACTTGCCGATGAACTCGCGCACTGGAAAAAGAAGGTCATGAAGGCCTGGCCAAAAGTCGCTATCCGCCGCATTGATACGCCGGTGTCATTCGTCAATACCGGTGGCAACGTAAGCATCGAAGTGGCCGTAAAACTCGGTGAGCTGGGCGCCGAAGATGTCGTAGTAGAGTGTTTAAACGGCATTGTGGACGAACACGGCAGTTTCGACGTTCAGCAGGCTTACCCGTTAACGGCGCATGGCAGTAACGACAAAGGTGAAACCCTGTTTCATCTCGACCTGCATCCCGATCTGCCAGGCCTGCAGGCCTACAAGTTGCGGGTATACCCCTTCCATCATAACCTGACCCACCGCTTCGAGATGGGCTGCATGCTATGGGTGTAAGAGTCGACCCAGTGCCTGGTTAAGCCGCCAGAGATGCGTGACGCACACATCGTCCAGCCATGCCCATTCGAAGCGCCACTCCCAGTTGTCTTCTTTGACACCGGGCGTATTCATGCGGTGCCCTTTGCCAAGGCCGAGCACATCTTGCATGGGCAGTATCGCCAGACAGGCAACCGAACCAAGCGCGGTGCGGATCGCCGGCCATGGCATCTCACCTTCGCCAAGGTAGTCATTCACCCGCTGGCGGGTATGCTCATCGAGTGACGCATACCATGACATAATCGTGTCATTATCGTGCGTGCCCGTGTATACGATACTGTTGTCCGTATAATTATATGGCAGGTGGGTATTGGCAGGATCTCCATCGAAGGCAAACTGCATAATATGCATACCGGGTAAATGAAAGCTGTCACGCAACTTGTCAACTTCAGGCGTGATATCGCCGAGATCCTCGGCGGCCACTGGTAATTGCTTGAAATGTTTTTTCAGCGAAGTGAACAGTTCCTTGCCCGGTGCCTTGACCCATTTGCCGTTCATGGCATTTTCATCTTCGGCCGGTATCGACCAGTACGCCTCGAAACCACGAAAATGATCGATACGCACGATATCGAACAGGCGAAACTGGGTGGCAAGCCGGTCCTTCCACCAGGCAAAATCATCGTTTTGCATATGCGACCAGTCATACAAGGGATTGCCCCAGCGCTGCCCGGTCTCGGAAAAATAATCCGGTGGCACGCCGGCCACGTGTGTCGGCTGACCGTCTTTATCCAGCAGGAACATGTCCGGGCATTGCCAGACCTCGGCCGAATCATGTGCGACGAAGACCGGCATGTCGCCAAACATAAGTACGTCGTGCTGGTTGGCGTAATGCTTCAGCGCATGCCACTGCCGCCAGGTCGCAAACTGTGCCAGGTAAATTTCATCTATCCAGTCAGCATGCTCTTTTTCTATCCTGGCCAGCGCCGCCTTGTTGCGTTGTCGTAACGGTTTTGGCCATTCGCACCACGGCAGATCGTCATGCAGGCGTTTAATGACACGAAACAGGGCATAATCATTGAGCCAGGGCGATTGTTCCTTAACAAATGCCGCAAACCGTTCCTGGTCTGCCTTACTGGCCTGGCTATAAAAATATGCGCGTACGACTTCCCAGCGGGCCTCTTCCTCAGCAGGTACCTCCACCGGGGACCACTTCCATGCATGCATAAGCACGTTGTCGGCCAATGCGCTACTCAGGGCATGAACGGAGTCCGAGACATAGGGTGAACGATGTGCATCGGGAGGGTGGAGCGGTAACATCTGCCAGACACTGAAACCGGCATTGACCAGGAAATCGACGAAGTGATAGGCCTCGGCACCGAGGTTTCCCTGCTGCCCGTGCAGCCCGGGCAGGGAGGTAATATGGCACAACACACCACTGCGGCGACGGCTGAACAGCTTGCTGGCAGAGCCGCTCATGCCAGTTAGTGACCGCGACGCATGGCGCCACCGTGTTCGGGTGTACCACTGCCATGTGACACTTCATGAGACAGCGATTCGGGCGGCTCGACGCCGAGCAGGCGGTAGAGGTGCGCGAGATGGCTACGGAACAGGTGTTCGAAGTCACTCACAGTCTCGGCCGGATTGTAATCACCAAACCACCAGAACCAGTCCGAACCTTCACACATGGCCAGCTGTCGCTCGGCCAGCCTGAGTTGCTCGGGCTTGAGTTTGCCGGATTCGACCACCTCGTCGAAGCTGCGCTTGGCCTCGATGAGCAGATTCCAGCCGGCATTTTTGTCCCTGTCACCCACCCAGGTTGAAAACGTACCGTACACCCAGCTGCCGGCAACTATTCCCTCCAGCGCATCCACGGGCATGCCGGCATCCAGCACGTCGGAGAAAGTCGTCATCTCCAGCAAGGGATGTTCGGCAATCCCCTCGTACAGGGCCCTGAGGAAAAAATGACCGTTATGCGGGTAATGTTCCCAGGCATTCTCACCGTCAAGAATAATCGACACGACCCGCTCACCACGCGCCGGGGTATGCGTGGCAATATGCTCGAGTTGTTGCACGAGGTTGCCGGCGGCATCGTCTCCATGCCAGTCGGAATAGGTGAAGCCGATCAAATCCGACAGGCCATCATCACGGAAGAAACATGCGGCTTGACTGCATGCGACACGATAAGGCCGGTAGAGTGCCTGTTGGCTGTCGATTTCCCTGATCCGCCCGTCCTGCAACAGGCTGTTGCGCAACACCGACTCACCGCTGGCCGCCCAGCGTATGCCATACTCATCGAACAGCTTGACCGTGGCCGTACTGAGGCCTCCCTCTGACGGCCAGCAACCTGCCGGACGATGACCAAAGAACCGTTCAAAGACCTTGATACCCTGTTGCATGTGCCATCGAGCACGTTCCTCACCCCCCGGGTACTGTCCCTCTTCAGGCAACAATACATCCGGCCATGCCTCCCTGGCGCTCTGCATATCCAGCATGAGCGGCACGATCGGGTGCGCATACGGGTTCATGGATAATTCGATCTGGCCATGCTCCGCCAGCACCCGGTAGCGGGCGATCACGTTCGATAACAGTTCATCGATAATACCGAGCAATTCATGCCGGTCATGCAGGCTGAAACCACAACCCTTTTTCACCAGTCGCGAGATGCGTAAATCATTCTGATGCACAGTCTCACCAAGCCAGGCAAGGTGGTACCAGACCAGCAGATCAACGAGGAACTGATCGCCCAGGTACATAAACAACTGGGGCTCTTCCTCCAGTTCCTGCACAAGTTTGACCAGGCGCTCATACTCGGGGAAGGGTCTGACAAGGTGGTCATGGTTGACGCGAACACATTGATGCGCGATCGCCAGCCGTTCGTGCTCGGCAGCCGGCATAACCGCCGCCGCCAGTGCGGCGAGCAACGGATCTTTTAACGGCGCCTGCTTGTCGTGCCAGTCATGCAACTGCCGGACATAATCATCAATCTGTTCAAGCAGGATCGGCGCGAAATTGACCACGGCTCGCGCCTGCGGGTTGGCCTCGAGCAGCGCCACCATATCGACATAATCCTTGGTCGCATGCAGGTAGGTCCAGGGCAGGCAGTAGTGGCCCTTGTCCGGAGCGTAGTAATTGGGCTGGTGCATATGCCAGCAGATCACCACCTTGAGTGGCGCTTCAACGGACATGATGGAATTCCTGGCCCAACATTTCCGGCGTGACCAGCACGACCCCTTTGGGTGAGATGGTAAACCGCTCCTCATCCGCGGCACGGTCATAACCGATCACAGTGCCATCAGGGATACGACAGTTCTTGTCGATCACCACCCGGCGCAGCTTGCAATGCTGGCCGATCTCGACATCTGGCAGGATCACAGCATCCTCTACTTCACTGAACGAATGCACCACAACATTCGAGAACAATAGGGAATGTCGCACCAGTGCGCCCGAGATGATGCAGCCGCCTGAAACCATCGATTCCAGCGCCATGCCACGACGCAGATCAGTATCATGCACGAACTTGGCCGGCGGCAATTGTTCCTGGTAGGTCCAGATCGGCCACTCCTGGTCATACAGGTTCAGGTCGGGCGTAATGCCGATCAGTTCAAGGTTGGCCTCCCAGAAGGCATCGATAGTACCCACATCGCGCCAGTAACCCTGTTTGTCTTTCTGCGCCTCCCGGTACGGGTAACAAAACACATTATGTTTCTTGATAGCCCTGGGGATGATATCCATGCCGAAGTCGTGCTTCGAGTATGGCCGGTCGGCATCCTTGATCAGCTGGTCATACAGGTACTCTGCGCTGAACACGTAAATCCCCATTGAACATAATGCCATGTCCGGCTTACCCGGCATCGGACAGGGTTGCTCCGGCTTCTCGCTAAAATCCGTTATACGATTGTTTTCATCCACACTCATCACGCCAAAGGCGCTCGCTTCCTGCAGTGGCATTTCCATGCAGCCAATCGTCAGGTCGGAGCCGTTTTCAACATGAAATGCAAGCATCGGGCCATAGTCCATCTTGTAGACATGGTCGCCAGCGAGGACCAGCACATAATCGGGATTGTGCAGGCGGATAATATCGAGATTCTGGTAAACCGCATCGGCCGTACCCGCATACCAGGACGTTTCAATGCGCTGTTGGGCCGGCAACAGTTCGACGAATTCGCCGAGTTCACCACGTAAAAAGCCCCATGCCTGCTGGATATGCTTGAGCAGCGAATGGGCCTTGTATTGCGTAGCCACACCAATCCGGCGGATCCCGGAATTGATGCAGTTGGATAACGGGAAATCAATGATGCGAAACTTGCCACCAAACGGCACGGCCGGCTTGGCGCGCCACAGGGTGAGTTGCCGAAGGCGTGAACCACGTCCACCGGCAAGGATGACAGCAAAGGTATCACGGGTCAGGCGACTGACAAAACGGGGCCTGGCTTTTGATGGCATTACTTATGCACTCCATTACGACAAAAGACATGTACACTGTTCAACAACAGTGCATATTATATGGTTAGATTAACCCTGCGCACTTTGCCGGCGCAACTGTCATTTGACTGCAATATACCCCGTATGGGTGTAAGCTTGTTATATGGCATAAAGACTGCTAGACAATACCCCATGACGAAAGCCAAAACGACGAACAAACCTGCCGAACAACTGCCCGAGCCACTGCAGCGTCTTGCTGCAGCACGGCACGACGATCCGTTCAGCGTGCTGGGGCGCCAACCCGACGGCAAGGAGGAACTGGTCCGGATATACCTGCCCGACACCGCGGCACTCTCCCTGCCTGATATCGGTGAGGCCATGCAACGCGTCGGCAATAGTGATTTCTTTGAATGGCATGGCGAGCCGGGACGTCTACCTCAACATTACCGGCTCGAGGCAGTTAACGGCCATGGTGAGAAACACGTATTTCACGATCCCTACGCGTTTGCCCCCTGTGTCGCGGATTTCGATCTGTACCTGTTCAGTGAAGGCCGGCACTGGCATATATGGAAAATCCTCGGTGCACATCCACACACTATTGATGGTATTGACGGTGTGCTGTTCGCGGTGTGGGCGCCGAATGCCGCACGCGTCAGCGTGGTCGGCGACTTCAACCACTGGGATGGTCGCCTGCACCCGATGCGACATCGTCCGGGCGGCGTCTGGGAATTGTTTATCCCCGGCCTGGCCAGCGGCTCCGTGTACAAGTTTGAAGTCCTGTCTCAATATAATGATCGCCTGTTCATCAAGACCGACCCCTATGCCAACCAGTTCGAGGTAAGACCGGCTACCGCAGCGATTGTTACCGAACCGGATAACTATACCTGGCAGGATGAGGACTGGGTAAAGCAGCGCCATGAACATGACTGGTTGCACGAGCCCTTATCGATCTACGAGGTGCACCTGGGCTCATGGCGCCGGGATGCAGATAACAACTTTCTCAATTATCGGGAACTCGCCCATGAACTGGTGGCCTACGTACAGGAGATGGGCTTCACGCACATCGAACTGTTACCGGTTTGTGAACATCCCTTCGATGGCTCATGGGGCTACCAGACCATGGGCTACTATGCACCGACCAGTCGTTTCGGGACACCGGATGATTTCCGCTACTTTGTCGATTACTGCCACCAGCACGGTATAGGTGTACTGCTCGACTGGGTGCCGGCCCATTTCCCCAAGGATGCACACGGCCTGTCGCGCTTTGACGGCACGGCACTCTATGAACACGAAGACCCGCGCCGTGGTGAGCACCGCGATTGGGATACATTAATATTCAACTATGGCCGTCATGAAGTAAAAAATTTCCTGTTTGCAAACGCAATGTATTGGCTGGAGGCATTTCATATCGATGGCCTGCGTGTCGATGCCGTAGCATCAATGATATACCTCGACTATTCCCGTGAGGCAGGTGACTGGTTGCCTAACCGGTACGGTGGACGTGAAAACCTCGAGGCCATCGAGTTTCTGCGTGAATTGAACACGGTGACACATGAGCAATA
>JASFME010000067.1:0-10017 GCA_050117725.1 Granulosicoccaceae bacterium
TCATCAACTATTCGAATGTGACGGCCTGCGGCACGGCAACCGCCGAATCGGTGCCGTGCATATTTTCCCACCTGCCACGTTCTGACTATTCACCGGAAAAGGCCGGCGAGTATGAAAATGTGCTGGATATCCTCCACAAGTCAGGGGTGCGGGTATTCTGGCGCGACAATAACTCGGGTTGTAAAGGTGTTTGCGACCGTGTTCCCACGCAACGATATAATGAACTGCGCGATGCCAATAATTGTAATAACGAAGGATGCTTTGACGAGGCATTGCTAGGTCATTTGCAGAATTACATTGAACAAAATCCGGGAGACAAACTTATCGTCTTGCACCAGATGGGTAGCCACGGTCCGGCATATTACAAACGATCGCCCGGGACGTATAAAAAATTCCTGCCGGAATGCAACAAGGAGGATGTACAGAATTGTACCCGACAGAAAATCATCAATGCGTATGACAATTCTATTGTGTATACCGACCATGTTCTGGCAAAAGCAATAAAATTGTTGCAGGACAATGCACAGGAGCACGAGGTGGCAATGTTGTACGTATCCGATCATGGCGAGTCACTCGGCGAGAACGGAATTTACCTGCATGGCTTTCCCTATATGTTCGCCCCGCAGGAACAGACACATGTGCCAATGGTACTGTGGGCTTCAAAGGGTTTTTATGCGGCAAACAACGTGAGTACTGAATGCCTGGAGAGGCACAAGCATGCCGCGTACTCGCATGATCATATTTTCCACAGCATTCTTGGTATGTTTGATATCAAGACAACGATATATAAGCCGCAACTGGACATTCTGCAGAGCTGTCGTCAGACGTGAAGCAATCAAGCCGGGGCGATCCTCATTATCTGCCCATACCTGTATGATGGCGGTATAATCACCCGCGGGCGATTTCATAGTAAACAAGATATTCTGCGAGGCATGCAGTGTTCATGCGACACCTGATACCGTTGCTTGTGTTGTTGTGCCATATGTCAGGACTGGCAATGGCACAGCAGGGCCTGCCGGCATCAACCTGGGTTGTGCAGGATGAACAGGGCAGGGCAGTTATCCAGGTGTATTTCTTCTGGTCGTACAAGTGCCCGCATTGCCTCGAGGCCCTGCCTTATATCGAGCAACTCGCCGCCAGCAACGAGGATATCGAACTGCATTCGTTGCAGCTGGTCGGTGAACATGACAATGTCGCCCGCTACCAGTACATGGCAAGCGCGCTTGGCCAGACCGCGCAGTCGGTACCGGCTTTCCTGTTCTGCAATAGCATGCAGACCGGCTATAGCGAGAAGCTGACGCCCGGGCAGATCGAACGAACACTTTCCGGCTGTCGCCAGTACCTTGCCGAGCATGGCAAACTGCAGGGCTTCAAACCGCCGCTGGCACGGCATGTCACGATAGATTTGCCGTTGTTTGGCCCGCTGAGCACGGGCGAAGTAGATGGCTTGCCGGTGATAACCTTGTTAATCGCCGCCGTGGATGCCTTCAACCCGTGTGCCTTTTTTGTCCTCATGTTTCTGCTCAGCCTGATGCTGCACACCGGCAGCCGGCGGCGCATGTTCATCGTCGGCGGTGTGTTCGTGTTTTTCTCGGGCCTCATGTACTTCCTGTTTATGACCGCGTGGCTGAACCTGTTTCGCGTGATTGGCCAGTTGCATGTAATCACCCTTGTCGCCGGACTGGTGGCCCTCGTTATTGGTGCGATCAATATCAAGGACTTTATCTGGTTCAGGCGCGGCATTTCCCTGTCGATTTCCGACGCGGCGAAACCGGCGCTGTATCAACGCGCGCGCAGGCTGTTGCGGGCCGACTCACTGAGTACACTGTTGCTGGCCACGGCCGGGCTGGCGCTGTTTGCCAACCTCTACGAGTTTCTGTGTACGGCAGGTTTCCCGATGGTGTACACGCGCATCCTGACACTCGTGGCATTGCCGGAGTGGCAGTATTATGCCTACCTGGCGCTGTATAACCTGGTGTACATCCTGCCATTGTTGACGATTGTGGTGTTGTTTGCCTGGGGTATGGGGGGGCGTAAATTGCAGGAGAAGGAAGGGCGGCGCCTGAAACTCGTGTCCGGGGTCATGATGGCAGCACTGGGTATGCTGCTGCTGGTCGCGCCGGACTTGCTACAAAACCTGGCGGTCGCAGGCACGCTGCTGGTGACGGCGTTGTTGATCAGCGCCGTGCTTATTCATATGGAAAACAAGTTGTCAGCCGGGCAGTAGGCAAGCACGCTATTTGTGCTCCCCCGGGTCTGCTGGCCAAGAATTAATGGCGCTCGCTGAGTACAGACTGGAACGATGCCGAGAGCTCACCGCGGCCGGCCTTGTCGATAAGCTGTTCCGCAACTTGCGAGATTTCGGATAGGGGGCCGTTGAAAAAGACGATCCCGATTTGCAGGGTCGCCGGCATATCGGCGACGGGATTGTGCGTATTCGCGTGTTCCGGTGGTAAAAACACCATGCGGACCTCGTCTGCCTCGGACGGGATTGTTTCACAACCACCGCCGGGTGCGACAAAGGCGAACAACTCCTCCGGACTGTGCAAAGGAATACTTTCTTCCTTTATCTCTTCATCGTCATACTTCGCTGTGAATTCAACAATAAGAATCGGTTTCATGGACTGGCTCCGCGTAATCGATATCGTTCAAACTATAGTTTAGCCAATACTCTCGCCGCCGCGTCAATCGTTGCCTCGATATCGGCATCGCTATGCGCACTGGAGACAAAACCGGCCTCGAAGGCACTCGGTGCCAGGTACACGCCCTCATCGAGCATGCCGTGGAAGAACTTGCGGAAGCGCTCGAGATCGCAGGCCGAGGTCTGCGTGAAGTTAGTCACCTGGTCGGCATCGGTAAAGAACAGGCCAAACATGCCGCCGACATGGTTTTCGGTCATGGGCACACCGGCATTGCTGGCTGCCACCATGATGCCGTTCACGAGTTTTTCGACCTTGGCCGCGAGTTTGTCGTAGAAGCCCGGTTCGCTGATCAGTCGCAAGGTGGTCAGCCCGGCGGCCATCGCGATCGGATTGCCCGACAGTGTGCCGGCCTGGTACACCGGGCCGAGCGGTGCGATGTGCTCCATGATTTCCTTTTTGCCACCGAAAGCGCCGACCGGCATGCCGCCGCCGACCACCTTGCCGAGCGTGGTCAGATCCGGCTTGATGCCGTAGTGAGCCTGCGCGCCACCGAGCGCGACCCGGAAGCCGGTCATGACCTCGTCGAGGATGAGCACGCTGCCGTATTCATCACACACGCCGCGCAGACCCTCGAGAAAACCAGGCAGCGGCGGGATACAGTTCATGTTACCGGCCACCGGCTCAACAATGATGCAGGCAATCTGTTCGCCGATCTCGCTGAATACCTGTTTGACCTGCTCGATGTCGTTATAGGTCAGTGTGATAGTGTGTTCGGCAAGTCCCGCCGGTACGCCCGGGGACGTCGGCACGCCGAGCGTCAGCATGCCAGAACCGGCCTTGACCAGCAGCGAATCAGCGTGACCGTGGTAACAGCCTTCGAACTTTATGATCTTATCGCGGCCGGTATAACCACGCGCGAGGCGGATCGCGCTCATCGTCGCCTCGGTGCCGGAACTGACCATACGCACCATGTCCATCGACGGCACGATCTCGCACAGCGCGTTCGCCATCTCGGTTTCGATCGCGGTCGGCGCGCCGAAGCTCAGGCCATTCGCGGCGGCCTCCTGCACGGCCCTGATCACGTCCGGCTGGGCATGGCCGAGGATCGCCGGTCCCCATGAGGCGACGTAATCGATGTACTGTTTGTCATCCTCGTCGAACAGGCAGGCGCCGCTGGCGCGCTTGAAGAACACGGGATCACCGCCAACACCCTTGAAGGCGCGGACCGGGGAATTTACGCCACCGGGAATATGTTGCTGGGCGGCGACAAACAAATCATGCGAACGGGACATTAGGTTTCCTTAATTTCTCAGGTTTTGGAGTATGAAACACAGAGGGTCGCTCTCGCACATCCCTGTGCTCCGCGACACTCGTACCTCCCTGTACGTCGCGCATTCGGACGACCTTGTTAATAGTTGTTCGAGATTCTAACAACTTTGCGCACTCTACGCCTTGGCGTTGTCTGTGTTGATTAGTCGCTATCGAAGAGTTTCGCATAGCATCGTGCCGCAGCCTCGATATCCGGCTGACCGAACACGCCATGGATGACGGCGAGCAGGTCGGCGCCAGCCTCGAGCAGGGCCGGCGCATTGGCCGGCGTGATACCGCCAATGGCGCAGATCGGGATCGTGAGCCTGGCTTTGGCCTCGCGCAGCACGTTGATATCGGCTGGCGGGGCGCCGGGTTTGGTCTGTGACGGGAAAAACCGGCCAAAGGCAACATAACTCGCGCCACCTTGAGCGGCATGCACGGCCAGTTCCACCGAGGCGTGACAGGTGACGCCGATGATCGCTCCCGGTCCGAGCAACTCACGCGCTGCGGCCAGTTTCACGTCCGACTGGCCGAGGTGTACGCCGTCGGCACCGATGGTTTTCGCCAGCTGCGGGTCATCGTTGACCAGCAGCGGCACGCCATGGGCATGGCAGGTGGCCAGTACCGCACGCGCCTGTTGCTCGCGTTGCGACGGCGTGCCCTGTTTGCTGCGGTACTGTACGAGCCGGGCACCGCCCCGCAGCGCGGCCTCGACCTGCTCGGCCACTCTCTCGCCTGCGAGCGCGTCGTCGGTGATGACGTACAAACCTCGCAATGCATTTCCGGATGACATACTGAAAATATCCTTTGTGGCAACTCAAATCGTGAGGCGTGAGGGGGAAGGCGTGGGGTGAATTGAATAGCAGCCTAACGCCTCACTCTTTAATGCCCTCACTCCCCACTGTCTTTTACTGTCCAGAAAAACCGGTTCGGCAGGGCCTGGCCGCTGCCGGCATGCCAGCTGTTGTTCAGGGCCTCCCACGTGTACTGCTGGGCCTCGAAGGCTGCGGCATACAGATCCTGGCCGAGCGAAAGCAGGGCGGCGAGGCTCGCCGCGAGCGTGCAGCCCGAGCCGTGGTAGCTGCCCGGCAGGCGCGGCCAGGTGAAGGGCTCGCACAGGTTGTCTCCGTACAGTGTGTTGGTGACGGTATTGCCGCTGTCGGCATGCGTGCCGGTCAGCAGCACGTAGTCACAGCCGGCCGCGCGCAGGGCGTCCGCGGCCCGGCCCATATCGCTCTCGCCGCTGAGGCGCACGGCCTCGACCGTGTTCGGGGTGAGTACCGTGACCTGGGGCAGCAGGCGGTCATGGATAACCTGCAGCAGCGCGTCGCTGGCGAGCTCCCTGCCACCGCCGGCGGCCAGTACCGGGTCGAAGATGACCGGGATATGCGGGGTGGCCTCGAGCACCTCGGCGACGGCATTGGCTGCTTCGGCGCTGCATAGCAGACCAATCTTGATTGCGGCGACGGGCAGATCCTGCAGCAGGCAAGTAGCCTGGTCGCGGATCAGGCTGGCGGCCAGCGGCTCGATACGCTGCACATTGTGCGTGTCCTGCACGGTCAGGCAGGTCGAGACCGTGGCGGCATGTGCGCCCATGCTGGCGATGGCCTCGATATCGGCCTGCAGGCCGGCGCCGCCGCTCGGGTCATGCCCGGCGAAGCACAGCACGATGGGCGTCTTCTGGTTTGTGGCTTGAGTTTGCGACATCATTCGGTTTCAATAGCGGCCCGTCCTGAAGGGCGTGATAATTATTTATCTAGCGTAACATGGTGCTTCAATGCACCTTTATTGCAAGCAGCGAGACGTAAAAACCCGATGAAAACCTATATGTGTGTGATTTGTGGCTGGGTCTATGATGAAGAGGCCGGCTACCCGGAAGATGGTATTGCCCCCGGCACGAAATGGGAAGATGTACCGCCGAACTGGAAATGCCCGGAATGTGGTGCCGGCAAGGAAGATTTTGAACTGGTCGAGATTTGAAGCCGGCCGTTAACCGTAACGAAAAAGGGAAAACGCTTATGTCGGAAGGAACCGTACCTGTTGTTTACCTCGTCGCCATCACAGCAGTACTTTTCGCGGTACTGTTGTGGTTCTGGCCGCGCAGTGCCGCGGCGGACCTACTTCCCGGTCAAGCCGCGCCCGATTTCAGCCTGCTCGATCAGAACGGTGAACGCCAGACCCTGGCCGGTTTTCACGGTCAGTGGCTGGTGCTGTATTTTTACCCGAAGGACGATACCCCGGGTTGTACCACCGAGGCCTGCCAGTTCCGTGATGATTACTACAAGCTGCGTGCGCTCAAGACCGCCGTGGTCGGGGTCAGTCTCGATGATGTCGGCTCGCACAAGGCCTTTGCCGAGAAATACCACCTGCCGTTTCCGTTGCTCGCTGACCGTGAGCACAAGGTGGCCGAGGCCTATGGTGTATTGACCCGTCTTGGACCTCTCAGGTTTGCCAGCCGCCAGACCTTTATTATCGATCCCGAGGGGCGCATCGCCCGGCATTTCTCCCGTGTCAAGCCGAAGCAGCACCCCGCCGAGGTCATCAAGAGCATCGAATCGCTCGCCAAGTCACGGAACTGAAACGGGAAATCACGATTTCGTCCGCCCCGGCTAGTCAGCCGGAATGGATGGTCTACACTTGAAGAAAATATAGCGATAGTCCAGGTGAGCAGTATGACGAAGACACAGGAAGCAAGCTTGAACAGCATGGCCGATGTGGCGCGCAGGTTTTGTGAACATGTTGAGCAGTTCAGCGCTGACCATGTGGATAGCTGGCTGACAGATATGGTAGCGCTGTTACCACAACTCGACGAGGCCGCCTCATCATTGGGTGAACTGCAATCGCTGAGTGTACATGAGCATGACGTAGATGATGAAGCGCGGTTTGAGCTGTTCACCCGACTGTTTGAAGCACTCGGTGAACGTGACGGTTATGATTACGAATATGACTCGCTCGAAGGGCAGCGCCTGTCAGGCACTCTTGCCGATGACATTACCGATATTTATTTCGACCTGAAGCGCGGCCTCGATTTGCTCGAGCAATACCCGGCCGAGCCGAAGATCGCCGCCAGTGACTGGCGCCAGAGTTACGAGTTTCACTGGCGTCATCACCTGCTCGACGCCGAGCGCCAGCTCAGCGTGCCCCGTGCAGCGGTGAGCCACTAGCAAACCCGATCCTTTCGTTGGGATGTTCTGTGTACCTGGCCCCGCGTGTGCGTGTGCGCCGGGTTTTTTCTGCTTGATCTCGCAAATGATAATGATTATCATTTGCGAATAATTCAACAAACGATCCCGAGTGCAAGGAGCAACAAATGAATATGCATACACAACTGATCTTGATAGCCAGTGCCGGGGTGTTGTTGCCACTGTCGCTGCCGGCGAATGCAGTTGAACTGTCAACCAGTGGTGATGTGCGTGCGGGATTTTTCTCCGCACACCGCGATGACCGTGATGGCGACCAAGATGTGACTGATGAATTCCGGTTGCGCCTGCGCGCCGGGTTGACGGCGAAATTCAATGCGCAATGGCAGGCGCGCGTGCGCTTTGCCGGGCGCTATTCGACCGATGATCGCAATGATCCGCATTTCGAGATTTTTGACCGTATACCATCCGGTGACGGTCTGCGCCGCGGCGATTCCACGCTCGATGAAATCTATGTTGATTACCGTCCATATGAAAACTGGCAGATCCGTGCCGGTCGTTTCCAGAGCAAGGCCGAACTGCAGGGCGTGGCGAAAAAGTCACTGGATCGCAATACGAGCCCTAACACCGACATTACCTGGACCGACGGCCTGCAGCTGAAATACAGCGCTGCCAACGGCTGGAAGACGACGGTCATCGCCCAGTACAACGATGATGAAGGCGCCACCGAGGTGCGACGCGGGCCGCTGGATTTCTCCGACGAGGGCAGCCGCATTTCGTACTTTGCCGGTATCGAGAACACGCAACCGTGGGGACCGATCGTACAGCGTGCGGTCGATGTCACCTGGTTACCGGATGCGCTGCATGATCAGGGGATCGGTGCGGGCAGCATCGAGGATTACTGGGGCCTGGTCGGGCGCCTCGCCGCGCAATGGCCTGTGCGTGATGGCATGAAATTCATGCTCGCGGGTGAGATGGGTTATGCACCGAATACGCCGGAGCGCAGCGTGGTCAGTACCGGTGCTTCCGGTGACGCGGATGGTGTGGCGGCACAGATCACGTTCAATTTCATTGATATCGTGCCGCGCCACAGTGTCGGGCTCGTGCTCGGACGCGCTGGTGATGGCTGGTTGTTGTCGCCGGATTTCCGCGACAATACGAACCTCGTCGAGGCGCGTTACAAGTGGGCGATCGATAAGAAACAGAAATTCGAGGCGCGCCTTCGCCACCGCGAGGATATCGACAAGCGGGTGGGTGCTGCGGAAAAACGCGAGGACGTGGATTACTACCTGCGCTACACCTATAAATTCTAGGGGTTATCGCGATTGCCCCTGACGTTGCTTGGCAGTTTGTGTCATCATAACGTTAGTAGATTGGCACAGGCCGCTGCCCGGAACGCGCAGCGCCGTTTTTGCCACAATGGATAATTTGCAGGAGTCATACAATGAGTGAATTTAGCGGCACTTTGACCAGTGAAGATATCAAGATCACGCCGGCCGCTGCAGGTGTGATGCAAAAGCTGTTCGCCGATGTGGACGATGAAGAAATCAATGCCATCCGTGTATTCGTCTCGGGCGGCGGTTGCAGTGGCATGACCTATGGCATGACTTTTACCGGGGACCGCAACGATACCGACATGGTGTACGAAAACGATGGCGTGAAAGTCTATGTCGATGCGGTGGCCTACCAGTACCTGAAGGGTGTTGAAATCGACTATGTCGAAAACGGCGTACGCGGTGCGAGCTTTGTCTTCAATAACGTATTCCAGGCAACAGGTGGCAGCGGTGGTTGCGGTACCTGTGGTTCAGCCGGTGGTGGTTGCGCCTGAACACACGTTCCCCTTTTTTGCAGTACGCATAACGCCTGTTGCCACGCGGCAGCAGGCGTTTGTTTTTTCAGGTAGCCTGTTGTGAAACACCTGTTGTTGATCGCGCCGCCGCAGAGTTACCGCGTGGTGCCTTATCTCGAGGCAGCGCGAGCCTGTGGCGTGCACGTGACCATCGCCTCGCAGGGTGAGTATGCGCTGGTCAACCGGCTGGCCGACGGTATCAGGGTGGATTTTGCACGGCCCGGCGAGGCCGTGGAGAAACTTGTCAGGGCGCACGCACACCAGCCGTTTGATGCCGTGATCGGGACCGATGATCTCAGTGTCGAGCTGGCCAGTCAGGTTGCGGCAACACTTGGTTTGCCACATAACCCGCCCGCAGCGGCCCGCTATTCCCGACGCAAGGACCTGGCCCGCGATTGCCTGCAGGCGGCCGGGGTGCGCACGCCGCCACATCACCTGCTCGAAGCAGGGCGGGGACTGGCGGCACAACTTGAACGCCTCGACTATCCCTGTGTGCTCAAACCGGTTGGCATGTCGATGAGCCGTGGCGTGATCCGTGCCAATGACGCGGCCGAGGCGTCGCAAGCCTGTGTGCGCATCGAGGCAATTCTGCGCGAGGCAGTGCACGAAGAGGAGCGCCAGCAGATGCTTGCCGAGCAATACATCGACGGCATCGAGGTTGCCTACGAAGGCCTGCTGCACGAGGGTACATTGCGCGAGCTCGTGTTGTTCGACAAACCCGAGCCACTCACCGGGCCGTTTTTTGAAGAAACCTATTACATTACGCCATCACGGCTGACGGCGGCTATGCAACGCCTTGTGCACGATACCGTGGCTGCGGCCTGCGAGGCCTACGGTCTGAGCACCGGTCCCGTGCATGCCGAGCTGCGCATTGATGCGCACGGGCAGGCCTGGTTGATCGAGATTGCGGCACGCACGATTGGCGGCGAATGCGCGCGCCTGATCGAACTCGCCACGGGCGAATCACTTGAAGCGCTCGTGATCACGAATGCGCTCGGCGAGAGCGGACAATTGCCACAGTTGCCAGGCGCAGCCGGTGTGCTCATGTTGCCGACGCCGGCCAGTGGTGTATTAC
>JASFME010000068.1:0-9950 GCA_050117725.1 Granulosicoccaceae bacterium
CAGCCTGTTCGGATTACTGGAAAAGCTCGATCGTGAATCGCTCGCCGCGCAACGCAAGCTCACCATCCCTTTTGTCAAACAGTTTATCGATTAACACCGGCGCAACGCAAAAGGTGTGCTATTTACCTTGCGTGTTCTGCGTCTTCGTGCTGTTGCGCAGGCTTGCCTTCTTTTGCCCGCGTTCTGATAAACAACATCGCCCCGACAAACAACATCAGGCTGAAAATGATTTGCAGGCCGCCGAGTACACGTTCCGCGGGGTTGCTCACCGCGACCATGACGCCGATTGCGAAATAAAACAGCGCCATGAATTGAGTCCAGGCAAAGGTATACGGCCGGGCATTGAGGATGCCCTTCAGGGGAAATAACAACGGCCCGACGTACAGTACGAGTACGACTGCTACCGGCATGATGGTCGGTGGGGCAAGCCAGGTCGTCCACAGCATGAGCAGGATGAACAGCGCAAAGTAGCCGGCCACACCCAGCAGGTAGTAAAAACGTGATGACATCAGGCGCCGGCCCTGAGCTGTTTCACGGTCTGCGCGAGCCGCGTGCCGAGCGCCCGGCACAAGGCCTGTTCGTCCTCGCTTAGCGGCTTGTCGCTGTTCGCCCCGGCAAGGTGGCTCGCCCCGTACGGTGTGCCGCCGGTGTGCGTATGCAGTAACTCGGTGTTCGAGTAGGGCAGGCCAAGGATCATCATGCCGTGATGCAACAACGGCAACATCATCGACAGCAGCGTGGCTTCCTGGCCGCCATGCAAACTCGAGGTTGAGGTGAAGACTGCGGCGGGTTTACCGATCAGGCTGCCGGATAGCCACAAACCACTGGTCGAATCGAGAAAATACTTCAGCGGTGCAGCCATGTTGCCGAAACGGGTGGGGCTGCCCAGCGCAAGACCATCGCACTCGAGCAGGTCATCCTGAGTCACGTAGATGTCGCCTTCAGAGGGTATGCTGTCCTCGACCGCTTCGCACACGGCCGAGACTGCCGGCACGGTGCGCAGGCGCGCATGCATACCCCCGACTTCTTCAATGCCGCGTGCAATACGGCGTGCCATTTCGGCTGTCGCGCCATGCCGACTGTAATACAAAACAAGAATATCGCTCATCAGAGTATGGCCTTGACGTTTTCCGGCGGACGGCCAATGGCGGCCTTGCCGTTGTTAATCACAATGGGACGTTCAATCAGTTTGGGGATGCGCAGCATGGCGTCAATCAACTCATCATCCGACAGGTCGGGATCGTCGAGATGGTTTTCCCGGTATTCGGCTTCCTTGGTACGCATGATATCGCGCGGGCGCAGGCCAAGCATACCCAGTATGGCCTGCAACTCCTCGCGGCTCGGCGGTGTTTTCAGGTATTCGACAACATCAGTTTGTATACCCGTTTCTGCGAGCAGTTCGAGAGTCTGCCGCGATTTGCTGCATCGCGGATTATGGTAAATAGTAACGGCCATGATTTACTCCAGCATTATCCTGTATCGGCTCAATGGGTCCACATTCTACCTGTTGCCTGGTTGACAGCCTACCGTGCCGGTGCTAGTTTCTTTTACCTTAACTAATAATGAGAAATTGGTCGGAGCGAACCGGCCCCACGGAATGCTCAAGCGCTATCCATATCTTGTTTTCCCTATTATTGCCGCTGTTGTCATGTTGGGCGCCTGTTCCGGTGCGCCTGTGCAGGAAATGAGTGATGCCCGCCAGGCCATAGCCGCGGCCAATCAGGCGAAGGCGGTAGACTATGCTCCTGGCCTGATGCAGCGCGCCCTTTACCAGCTTGCAGCTGCCGAGCAGGCACTGGAGATCGGGGCATGGCAATCGGCCCGGGGTTCGGCAGTGGCCGCTCGCGAGGATGCGATTGCCGCCCGCCTGCAGGTCGAACAGGGGCGATCCCGAAATTGAGAAGCCAGTCGCTTGACAGCCCTCGGAATGCGGTGCTAGTTTTACAAAAGCGACCAGTTTTTCCATACATAATCGATAATTGAAAATCCAAAACGTATGCCGTGTAAATGGCCAATCCGGAGATACTGACAAAATGAAAACGATTAAATTGCTCAAATTTGCTGGCATGGCTGTCATCGTGATGTCTATGGCGGCGGGTTGTGCCAGTACCCAGCAACAGCAACAGGAAGCGAAGAAACCTGAGCCGGCGCCGCAAGTGAAAGGCCCGAGCGCAGCAGAACAAGCCTGTGATGCGGCTGAGGCGGCGCGCAAGAAGGCCAAAAGTGTCGGTGGCGAATGGCGAGACACTGGCAAGATCATCAAGAAGGGCCGGGCAGCGATCAAGGCCGGTGATGACGCCAAGGCAATCAAGCTTTGCAACCAGGCACGCCGTCAGGGTGAAATTGGTTATGCACAGGCACTGGCCGAAAAGGCGCGCCTGGGTATGGTCCAGCCGGCTTCTGACAGCTACACCGTTGAAAGCGGCGACAGCCTGTGGGCGATTTCCGGTAAGGGCCGTGTTTACGGCAACCCGTACCAGTGGCCGCTGCTGTACAAAGCCAACCGCGACATCATCAGTGATGCCGACCTCATCTACCCGGGTCAGGACCTGACGATTGACCGTGGCGCTTCATCTGCTGATATCGATGCTGCCATCAGGCATGCCAAGACACGTGGTGCCTGGGCAATCGGTGTTGTTGAAGAAAGCGACAAGGCTTACCTCGCACAATAAGCGAGAGCTTCATATAGTAATAAAAAAGCCCGGCAATGCCGGGCTTTTTTATTGTGAGGAGTCAGGTGTAAGAAGTGAGGCGAACAATCTCAAACAGAACACCTCACGCCTTATTCAATAATGCCATCCCGTGCTGCTCTGAGCACAAGTTCGTCAAACTCCTCGACACTCATGAGCTCCTGTTCAGCAACGAGATCGCGCACTGGCCGGCCACTCTTTTCCGACTCCTTCGCAATCTCTGCCGCCTTCGCGTAGCCGATATGCGTGTTGAGCAGCGTGGCAAGGCCGACACTCGCGTGCAGGAAATGCTGGCAGCGTTCGTGATCGACCTTCAGGCCTTTCAGGTTTCTGTCAGTCGCGGCATTCATGGCATTGCTTAACCAGTCCATCGCATCAAACAGTGCCGAGCCGAGTGCCGGCATCATGACGTTGAGTTCAAGCTGGCCGGCCTGGGTCATCAGGGCAATCGCATGGTCCTGGCCGAGCACCTGGAAACAGACCTGGTTGAGCATTTCAAACATGACCGGGTTGACCTTGCCGGGCATGATGCTCGAGCCAGGTTGTACCGCTGGCAGCATGACCTCGCCGAGCCCGGTGCGTGGTCCTGAGGCGAGCAGGCGCAGGTCATTGCTGATCCGGGTCAGTTCGAGTGCCAGGCCGCGGATCGCCGCCGACAGGTTCTGGATATCGTTCATCGACTGCATCTGCGCGGCGATGTCCCCGGCCGGGCGGATATTCTCGCCGGTGAGCCGCGCCAGTTCCCGCGCAACATTTTCGATATAGCCCGGCGAGGTATTCAGACCGGTGCCGGCGGCTGAGCCACCCAGACCAATCTCGCACAGCGGGTCGCGGCAGGCCGCGATGGTTTTTGCCGTGCGGCGCAGGGTCCAGGCCCAGGCATTGAATTCGCGTCCCATGGTCGTGGGTACGGCATCCTGCAAGTGGGTGCGGCCGCTTTTCACGGTGTCGCGTTCCTGTTCGCCAAGCCGGGAAAATTCCACGGCCATGCGTTCGATGGCCTCGAGCAGGGTTGGCAGCTTGGCCAGCGCGGTCAGGCGGATCGCGGTCGGGATCGTGTCATTCGTGCTCTGGCCCATGTTGACGTGGTCATTCGGATTGACCCTGTCGTACTTGCCTTTTGCACCACCGAGCGCGACATTGGCAAGGTTGGCCACCACCTCGTTCGAGTTCATGTTATGGCTGGTGCCGGCGCCGGCCTGGAAGCGGTCAATGACGAACTGGTCAAGGAATTCACCACCGAGAATGCGGTCGCAGGCCGCGACAATCGCGTCACGTTGCGCTTCGGATAACCAGCCGGGCTGGCAGTTGGCCACGGCCGCGGCACGTTTGATACGGACGTGGGCGCGGACGAAATCCGGGTCCGGGGCGCGGCCGCTGATGGGGAAATTCCCCACGCCACGCAGGGTCTGGATGCCGTACCAGGCCTCGGCAGGGACTTCGAGTTCGCCAAGACTGTCTTTCTCGATGCGGAACTTGCTAGAATCGCTGGCCATACTGGACTCTCGTTACCTTCGGGTTTACTTGCATAAAGGCTGGATTATCCCACAGCCGGGCAGGGAACTGCAGGTCTGGCGACGGGTCTGAACAAAAAGATCTGCAAATTTCAGGTTGAAATTGAATGTACAGGGCTCTCAGCACATTGATATTACTGGCATTGCTGGCTTCTACAGCGTCGTTGCGCGCGGCCGGGTCAGGTGTTGTCTTATCGGAAATCGTATTGCCGGGTATTGATGGCAAGACCTACAAGCTGTCGGATTACCGCGGCAAATGGGTCGTGGTGAACTACTGGGCGACCTGGTGTCCGCCGTGTCTCGAGGAGATCCCGGACCTGGTCGATTTTCACGATGCACACCATGACAAGGATGCCGTTGTGCTGGGCGTGAATACCGAGGATTTGACGGCAGAGCGGTTACGCGCTTTCTCCGAGTCGTACCTCATCAGTTACCCGGTGTTGTATGGTGACAAGGATTACCGCCAATTGATCGGCCCGGTGCCGGCCCTGCCGACCACGTACATTATATCGCCGAAGGGCGAGGCCGTGGCACGTAACATTGGCCCGCTGACCCGCGAGCAGATTGAGCAATTTATTGCCGGGCAGTAGGTTGCCAGGGAACATGGCGTGATACCATGTTGTGAGCTATAAAATTGGTAGTGTGGCAATGAGCCATAGCAGGAAGATTATGATGAAACGCGTACTGATGATGTCCGTATTGTTGCTTGTTACGCAGCTTGCACAGGCTGCCGCCGAGGTTCCACGTGACCCGTACAAGTTTTTCTTCGAGGAATCTTTTGGCGATTACACCGACGAACTGGACATAGCAAAGGAAGAGGGCAAAAAGGGCATCCTGTTGTTCTTCGAAATGGACGAATGTCCGTACTGCCATTACATGAAGAACACGGTGCTGAACCAGCCCGCGGTACAGGATTATTACCGCAAGCACTTCAAGATCTTTGCAGTGGATATTGAGGGTGATGTCGAGATCACCGACTTCGAAGGCAATACCATGAAGATGAAAGATTTTGCCTTCAAAAAGAACCGTGTGCGCGCCACGCCTGTGTTTGCGTTTTATGATCTCGAGGGCAAGCGCATCCACCGGCATATCGGCAAGACCGCCGGCGTTAAAGAGTTTATGATACTGGGGCGCTATATCGTCGAGGGTGCGTACAAGGAACAACGCTTCACAAAGTACAAGCGCCAGCAACAAGACTAAAGAATAATCACGGTGGGTTGTCGTTTGTTATTGAACCTGAAAAATCGCCTGTATGCTACGGCCATGCTGGGGATGCTTGTCTCCGCTCTGCACGCGGCAGAAGACTCGCAACAAGCCCCCATCCCCGAACGCCTGACACTGGGGCAGGCGCTGGCGATCCTTGAGGAAAGCCGGCACCCGGAACTGGAACGCGCCCGTGCCGATATCGAGCGCGCCGAGGCCGGACAGCTCGAGGCACAGTCGCAGACCGGGCTGGATGTGCGCGTCATCGGCCGGCTGCAGACGGTTGAACCCAATGATATTTCCCCGGACCAGAGCCATGGCGACAGTTCAATCGGCCTGTATGCGACTAAACCCCTGTATGATTTCGGTCGCAGTGAAGCACAATCTACTGCCGCCGATGCCCTCTACCGTGCCCGGCAATCCTCCTTCATCGACACGCGCAATGCGCAACGTATCGAGGTCATGCAGCGTTTCTTCGACGTTATTCTCGCTGACCACGAATTCCTGCGTGATAACGAGGACATGGCCTCGCGTTTCGTGCGTATGGACAAGGCGAGCGACCGCAACGAACTCGGCCAGGTCTCAGATGTCGAGGTGCTGCGCCTGGAGACCGTTTACCAGCAGGCACGCCTGAACCGCTATCGCAGTGAGGCACGGCAGCGCGCGACGCGGGCGCGGCTGGCGATCGCCCTGAACCGCCCTGCTGAACTGCCGGGCGAAGTTGTACGACCGGAGTTACCCATCCTGCAACGTGACGCACCTGAAGATATCCAGGAACTGCAAAGGCTGGCCATACAAAACAACCCCGTCATCGTCGCGGCAAAGTCCCGGGTCGAGTCCTCACAGGCGAGCGTCGCTGCTGCGCGTGCCGGTGACAGCCCGGTGCTCAGTGCCGAGGCTGAACTGGCCGATTATGATCGTAAGTTTGGTTCTCGTGACGAGGCGCGGCTTGGACTGAAACTCGAAGTGCCGTTATTTACGGGTGGCCGTAGTGAGGCAGCCGTTGCCCGGTCACGCGCCGAATTGCGCAAGGCGCGTGCTGAACTGACAGCGGCCGAGACGGCCGTGCAGGGCAGCGTGCTCGATACGGTCCTCGAGATCCGCACCTTGCGCGCACAACTCGACCAGGTCAGGGCGCAGCGAAACTGGAGTGAACTGAACCTGGATTTGCGCCGCTCGGAGTACGAGCTGGAAAAGCAGGCCACGCTCGGTGATGCGATGATCGAAATTGCGAAGGCTGAACTGTTCGCCGCGCAAACCGAATTTCAACTCGCGCTGGCCTGGGCCAGGCTGGATGCGTTGCTGGGCAAAACCGTGTTCGACACGGCAGCAGCACAACAAACACAAACCACAACCGACAGGTGATGCTCATGAAAAAGAGCCTGTTCGCATATCTGTTATTTGCACTGACTATCCCGGCCGCCGTGCTGGCGGCCGACTACGAGGCAAATATCGCCTGGGCCAAACGTGTTACGCTGAGTACGCCGGTGTCTGGCGTAGTCGATGAGGTGTCTGTCAGCGCGGGTAGCCGGGTGAAAAAAGGCCAGGTGTTGTTGCGACTGGAGCCGGGCAATTTCAATACGCGCGTGCAAAAGGCACGTGCCGCGGAAGAATCGGCACGCTATGCGCTGGCCGAGGCCGAGCGTGAATTCGAGCGCGCCCAGGAACTGTATGAGCGTACCGTACTGGCCGATCATGATCTGAAGGTGGCCGAGATTGGCTATAAAACGGCCAGGGCCCATCACAGTGCCGCGAAGGCCGAATTGAGTGATGCGCGCAAGGCGCTGGCCGACAGCGTGATACACGCGCCATTTGATGGTGTTGTGATCGCCACACATGTGGCGGCGGCGGAAACCGTCGTTACCCGATTGCAAAACGTGCCGATGATCACGATGGCGATGACCGGCCGTTACCAGGCACATGCGGCGCTCAATGCCACCAGCATTGCCGCACGTCATGCCGGAGAAGCCGTGGAAGTGCGCGTTGACGGTAAAACCTATAGCGGCAAGGTAATGCACGCCGGCATCGAACCGGATGCGGCTGGCCGCTACCTGCTGGCGGTCGAATTCGACAGCAGCGAGTTGTTACGCAACGGTATCCCGGCCACGATCGTCACACCATGAGCGAGTGTGTTCGCTGCCTGGTCAGCGGCCGGGTGCAGGGTGTGTTTTTCCGCGCCGGCACGCAGGAAGTTGCTGAACAACTCGGCCTGAAAGGCTGGGTGCGCAACCTGGCTGATGGCCGGGTAGAGCTTGAAGCCTGCGGCGGCGCCGATCAACTGCAGCAATTGCAGGAGTGGTTATGGCAGGGCCCGCCCCATGCAAGAATCAGTGGCGTCGTCTGCCACCCCTCAACGGGTGCGGATGTAGGGAATACGTTTCGTGTACGGTATTGATGATGCCCTGCGCCTACGGCGCCAGGGGCAACCTCACCCATCTTCGATGGGTCGAGGCATCGCCAATCATCATTCATAAACCAGCAATTACCGTTGATACCAGCGATCCGCCAGTGCATTGAGCACCTTGTCCGGATAACGTGTACTGCCGAGACTGCCGTTGTAGCGGGCCAGGCCGCGCACGAGGTCACCTCTTTCCTTGTCCAGGTAATACTTCAAAATCGTGCAACCGAAGCGCAGGTTGGTGCGTACATGAAACAGGTTGTCATTGGCCTTGCCGATCTCATCCAGCCAGAAGGGCATGATCTGCATAAGCCCCTGCGCCCCGGCATGAGAGATTGCCCAGCGATTGAAATTGCTTTCGATCTGGATCACGGCGAGGACGAGTTCCGGCGGCAGGTCGGCGCGCCTGGCTTCGTAGTGGATGTTCTTTAGCAGGTTGAGGCGCCTGGTCGCGTCGGGCACGCGTTTTTCCAGCCGTCGCGACATGTCGAGCAGCCAGACCTCGGCATCGAAGCGATCCTTGAAACTGTCTGCGCCGTTAATCGCGTTGACCAGCAGGTTGCGCAACTCCTCGTTCGGCCGTTCCATGGTCGAGGCCTGCGTAGCAAATGGTAGCAGGCATAGCAGTACCATGAATAAAGCAGGATGATAAAGTCGGTTCATCTCCATGCTCTCCCTTTCAATACAGTTTATAGCGTGATCTTGCCTTGCAAAAATTCCAGTACACCCGCCAGCGGCACATCGGTGTTGTCACTGTCACGGCGGCCCTTGTACTCGAGCATGCCGTTATCCAGGCCGCGGTCGCCGATCACGATGCGGTGCGGGATGCCAATCAGCTCCATGTCGGCAAACATGACGCCGGGGCGTTCCTTGCGGTCATCCATGAGCACGTCGATGCCGGCCGCGGTGAGTTCGGCATACAGCTTTTCGGCGGCCTCGCGCACGCGCTCTGACTTGTGCATGTTCATCGGCAGCAGCGCCAGCTCGAACGGCGCAATCGCCTCCGGCCAGATAATGCCCCGGTCATCATGGTTCTGCTCGATGGCCGCCGCGACGATACGTGTTACACCGATGCCGTAGCACCCCATGAGCATGGGCTGTTGCTTGCCGCCCTCATCGAGCACGGTCGCATTCATGGCCTCACTGTATTTATAGCCGAGCTGGAAGATATGGCCAACCTCGATGCCGCGCGCAATCGCCAGCGTGCCCTGGCCGTCCGGGCTCGGATCACCATGCATGACATTGCGCAGATCGGCTGTGACGTAGCTCGCAATATCGCGATCCCAGTTCACCCCGGTCAGGTGCTTGCCGTCTTCGTTGGCGCCGCAGACGAAATCGGCGAGTGCCGCCGCGCTGCGGTCAACGATGACCGGGATGTCCAGGCCGACCGGGCCGACCGAGCCGGGCTTGCAGCCGGCGACCTGCTGCACGGTGGCCTCGTCGGCGAATTCGAACGGGCTGGCGACGGCCTCGAGCTTCTCGGCCTTGATCGTGTTCAGCTCGTGGTCGCCGCGCACGACGAGAGCGACGGCCTCGCTGTCCGTGCCTTTTACGATCAGTGTTTTCGCGGTCTGCGCCGCATCGATTTTCAGGAAACTGCTGACCTCCTCGATGCTGTGCTGGTTCGGCGTGTCCACGCTCTGCATCGTGGCGGCCGGGGCAGGGCGCTCGCCGGCCGGCGCCAAGGCCTCGGCAAGTTCGACATTCGCGGCATAGTCACTGCCATCGGCAAACGCGATCGCGTCCTCGCCGGAGTCGGCCAGCACATGGAACTCGTGGGATAGCGCGCCGCCGATGCTGCCCGTATCGGCGGCCACCGGGCGGAACTCGAGGCCGAGCCGGCTGAAGATATTCGTGTAGGCCGTGTGCATGGCCTGGTAGGTCGCGTCGAGCGAGCCCTGATCGAGGTGGAAGGAATAGGCGTCCTTCATGATGAACTCGCGGGCGCGCATCACGCCAAAGCGCGGCCGGATCTCGTCGCGGAACTTGGTCTGGATCTGGTAGAAGTTCACGGGCAACTGCTTGTAGCTG
The DNA here is from genome assembly GCA_050117725.1 of Granulosicoccaceae bacterium. GTDB lineage: Bacteria > Pseudomonadota > Gammaproteobacteria > AKS1 > AKS1 > JASFJH01. The sequence continues at coordinate 9,837 of JASFME010000068.1, forward strand.
TGCAACTCGCGGCGGGCCAGGTCGGTAATGACCTCCTCGTGGGTCGGGCCGAGGCAGAACTCGCGGCTGTGGCGATCGCGCATGCGCAACAGCTCGGGGCCATACTGTTCCCAG
>JASFME010000069.1:0-9850 GCA_050117725.1 Granulosicoccaceae bacterium
CAAACCCCAGCCTAATCATGGCCACATGGTGCTGGCCAATCCGGAGATCATTGAATACGGGGGCTTCGTGAGGGGTCGTGAGGGGTGCCTGTCAGTACCGGACTATACCGGCAATGTTATGCGCGCCGGGAAGATTACGCTGGAGGCGTGCGATCAACACGGTGAGTTGCAGCGCTTCGAGTTCGAGGGCTTCGAGGCGCGCGCCGTGCAGCATGAGATCGACCACCTGGATGGCCTGTTGTTTCTCGACCGTCTCGTCAGCCGGCGTACCGATCTGTTTCGCCGCAAGGTTTATCGGAAATAATCCATATGGCAGTCTGGCAAATCATCCTGTTGCTTTTGTTCCTTTTAATAGTGCCGGGCGTGTGGCTGTTCAGGCGTTGCGTGCGCTACGCACAGGCCGACTGGGGCGGGCCGTGGCTGAACAGCCTCGACGGGCTGAACCGCCTGTTTTGCCGCTACGTCCACCGGCTCCGGCATGACGAAATCCCCTTGCCTGATTCCGGCCCGGCGCTGCTCGTATGCAACCACGTTTCCGGTCTCGAGCCCTTATTAACGATCGCCGCGACGCACCGACCGATCCGTTTTCTGATCGCCCGCGAGGAATATGAACGCTTCGGCCTGCAATGGCTGTTCCGGGCGATCGGTGCGATCCCGGTCGAGCGCAAGGGGCGCCCCGAGGTCGCCCTGCGCAATGCGCGCCGCGCCCTCGAGAACGGCGAAGTCGTGATGTTGTTCCCGCACGGCAGTATTCATCTCGACTCTGATCCACCCCGCAAACTCAAGGGCGGTGTCGCTGTCCTGGCACGGCTGAGCGGTGCGCCGGTGATCCCGCTGCGTGTCACCGGCATCAAGGGCGAAGGTTATACCGTACGCGCCGTATTTATGCGCAGCCATGCGCGGCTGCGCAGCTTCGCCCCGATCGCCTGCGCGCAGCTGGACACTGCCGAGTGCCTTGCACGTATCGCGCCGCTGATCGAGGGACGCGCTGATCAGGCACAGCCTTGATATCGCGGTGAAGGGCCCCACATAGGTTACAGATAACCTATTGAATCGATTCGGAGATTACGCGTATGCGCATGGACAAATTGACCAGCAAGTTCCAGATGGCGCTTGCCGATGCCCAGAGTCTTGCTGTCGGTCGTGACCACCAGTTTATCGAGCCCCTGCACCTCATGCTGGCGTTGCTCGACCAGGAAGGCGGCACGACCCGTCACTTGCTGACCCAGGCCGGGGTTAACGTCAACCTGTTGCGTTCCCAACTCGGTGAAGGCCTGGATCGCCTGCCGCAGGTGCAGGGTGCCGGCGGTGATATTCATGTTTCCAATGAGCTCGGTCGCCTGCTCAACCTGTGTGACAAGTTTGCCCAGCAACGCAAGGACCAGTACATCTCGAGTGAGCTGTTCGTGCTGGCCGCGCTCGAGGGCAAGGGGGATCTCGGCGAACTGTTGAACAAGGCCGGTGCCTCTAAAGGCGCACTCGACAAGGCGATTGAACAGTTGCGCGGTGGCCAGCAGGTCGATGACCCGAATGCCGAAGACCAGCGCCAGGCACTTGATAAGTACACGATTGACCTGACCGAGCGCGCCGAGCAGGGCAAGCTCGATCCCGTGATCGGTCGTGATGACGAGATCCGCCGCACCATCCAGGTCCTGCAACGCCGCACCAAGAACAACCCGGTGCTGATCGGTGAACCCGGTGTCGGCAAGACGGCGATCGTCGAGGGTCTGGCACAGCGCATCGTCAATGCCGAAGTGCCGGAAGGCCTGAAGCACAAGCGCGTGCTGTCGCTCGACCTCGGCGCGTTGCTGGCCGGCGCGAAGTTCCGCGGTGAATTCGAGGAACGCCTGAAGGGCGTGCTCAATGATCTCGCCAAGCACGAGGGCCAGGTCATCCTGTTTATCGATGAGCTGCACACGATGGTCGGCGCGGGCAAGGCCGAGGGCGCGATGGATGCCGGCAACATGCTCAAGCCGGCACTGGCGCGTGGCGAGCTGCATTGCGTGGGTGCAACCACGCTGGATGAATACCGCCAGTTCATTGAAAAGGATGCGGCGCTCGAGCGGCGTTTCCAGAAGGTGCTTGTGCAGGAACCGAGTGTTGAAGACACCATCGCTATCCTGCGTGGCCTGAAGGAAAAATACGAGGTGCATCACGGTGTCGAGGTGACTGACCCGGCGATTGTTGCCGCGGCGATGCTGTCTCACCGTTACATCACGGATCGTAACCTGCCGGACAAGGCGATTGACCTCGTTGATGAAGCGGCCAGTCGTCTGCGTATGGAGATCGACTCCAAACCCGAAGAACTGGACCGGCTCGATCGGCGACTGATCCAGCTCAAGATCGAACGCGAGGCGCTGAACAAGGAAACCGATGCGGCCTCGAAGCAGCGTCTGTCCGACCTGCAAAACGAGATCGATGACCTTGAACGTGAGTGTGCGGATCTCGAAGAAATCTGGAAATCGGAAAAGGCCGCCCTGCAGGGTACCCAGCATATCAAGGAAGAACTCGACCGCGCCCGTATCGAACTGGAAACCGCGCAGCGTGCCGGTGACCTGGCGCGCATGTCCGAGCTGCAGTATGGCCGGATCCCCGAACTCGAAAAGCAGCTCGACATGGCCAGCGAGGCGGAGGGACAGGAAACACGCTTGCTGCGTAACCATGTCAGTGACGAAGAGATCGCCGAGATTGTCTCGAAGTGGACCGGCATTCCGGTATCGAAAATGCTCGAGGGCGAACGTGACAAGTTGCTGCGCATGGAAGATGAACTGTGCAAGCGCGTGGTCGGTCAGGATGAGGCCGTGCAGGCCGTGTCGAACGCGATCCGTCGCTCACGTGCCGGGCTCGCCGATCCGAACCGGCCGAATGGTTCGTTCCTGTTCCTTGGCCCGACCGGTGTCGGCAAGACCGAGCTGACCAAGGCGCTCGCCGAGTTCCTGTTTGATACCGAGGATGCGATGGTACGCATCGATATGTCGGAGTTCATGGAAAAGCATTCCGTGGCGCGTTTGATCGGTGCCCCGCCGGGCTATGTCGGCTACGAGGAAGGTGGTTACCTGACCGAAGCTGTGCGCCGCAAACCGTATTCGGTGATCCTGCTCGATGAAGTCGAGAAGGCACACCCGGATGTGTTTAATGTGTTGTTGCAGGTGCTCGATGATGGCCGCCTCACAGACGGTCAGGGTCGCACCGTCGATTTCCGCAACAGCGTGATCGTCATGACCTCGAACCTCGGTAGCCAGATGATCCAGGAGAAGGCGGCAGAAAATGATTACGAGGGCATGAAGACGGCCGTCATGGAAGTGGTAGGACAGCACTTCCGGCCAGAGTTTGTGAACCGCATTGATGAATCGGTTGTGTTCCATCCGCTGGGCCGTGAACAGATCCATCATATTGCGAATATCCAGATCGATTATCTGCGGCAGCGCCTGCAGGACCGCGACATGGATATTGAACTGGCCGAGGCCGCGCTCGACTTGATCGCCGAGGCCGGTTTCGACCCGGTGTATGGTGCACGGCCGCTCAAGCGCGCCCTGCAGCAAACCATCGAAAACCCGCTGGCGCAGGATATCCTGTCCGGCAAGTTTGCCCCGGGTGACTGTATCGTGGTCGATGTCGAAGACGGGCGTGTTGTCTTCAACAAGCGCGCACGTAAGGCTTCGGCAGCCTGATCTAACGGCAAGTGTTAACTGTTACAGCCCCGCCTGGTGCGGGGCTTTTTTATGCTTAGCGGAATATTGCCCGTAAACGCAGCTCAACACCGATTTCCTCGTGCAACGATGTGTGCTTTATAGTGAATAAATTCCTATACTGCGGCTATGAATGAGAATAAACCTGCCGCACTGTTAATGACTGCCCCGGGTTGCCCGCACTGCGCCGGCATGAAACAGGGCCTGCAGCACCTGCTTGACGAGGGCGTGTTGTCGCAGCTCGAGATTGTCGATATATCGCAGCAGCCGGAGCGGGCAGAACAATACAGTGTGCGCAGCGTGCCGTGGTGCGAACTGGGCCGCTTTGAACTGGCCGGTGCCCACACTGAAACAGAGCTACGACAATGGGCCGAACGTGCTACCCGCCCGGAGGGCATGTTGACCTACCTTGGCGAGTTACTCGGTAGTGGCCAGCTTGCCACGGCTGAACGCGTGTTGCGGCGTTATCCCGATGAGTTGCCGGTGTTGCTGACGCTTATGCAGGACAGTGAGCAATCGATCAATGTACATATCGGGGTTGGCGCATTGTTTGAAAGTCTGCAGGGCGAACAGCTACTGGCCGGCCTGGTCGAGGCGCTGGGTAAATTGAGCCGGCACGCAGAGGCGCGGGTGCGTGGCGATGCCTGCCATTATCTTGCGCTGGTCGGTGATACACGTGCCGTACCGTATCTCGAAGCGGCGTTGCAGGATGAGAACGCGGATATCCGCGAGATTGCCGCGGAGGGTCTTGAACTGCTCGGAAAAGGAAACGATTAATGGCAGCAAACAGGAAAAACCTCGTGGTTGACAGTTTTGACTTTGTGCCGGGCCGTATCCTGGCGCGCAAGTACGAGATCGTTTCCTGTCTCGGCAAGGGCTGGGAAGGTGAGGTCTATCGAGTCATTGAAACACGTACCGGCATCGAGCGGGCAGTAAAGTTCTTTTACCCGCAGCGCAACCCGAAGGACAAGGCAGTGCGATTTTACGCGAAGAAGTTGCACAAGCTGCGGCATTGCCCGGTGGTTATTCAGTACCACACCCAGGACACGATCACCTATCGTGGCCAGGAAGTCAGTTTTCTCGTCTCGGAATATGTCGAGGGCGAGATGCTCAGCGAATTTATCGACCGCCAGCCCGGCAAAAGGTTACAGCCATTCCAGGCACTGCATTTATTGCATGCACTCGCCCACGGCATCGAGGCGATTCATCATCTGCGCGAATATCACGGTGACCTGCATACCGACAATATTATTGTCATGCGTTACGGGCTCGGATTTGAACTCAGACTTGTCGACATGTATTACTGGGGTGCGCCGAAGCGCGAGAACCTGCGTGAGGACGTCTGCGACCTGGTACGTATCTTTTATGACGCCGTGGGCGGCAAGAAGCATTACGCGAAACAACCACAAGTCGTGAAGGATATCTGTTGTGGCCTGAAACGCAGTCTGATTCTCTCCAAGTTCCGCACGGCAGGGGAGTTGCGCGAGTATATCGAGACGCTTGAATGGTAACCCGCAACGCTTGTCACAGTTATGCATTTTAAAGTTACGCTTGATGAAGCCGACATGCGTACACCGCAGGAGCACAATTTTTGCACTGCGCAGGTCGTCATTTACTCGGCGCGCGCCCCAGGCAAGACAACTGTCAATGAGGATTCAGCAGCACTGTTTGCCGTTGATGAGCGGCATGGCGTGCTGGTGGTTGCCGATGGTGCCGGTGGACAACGCAGTGGTGCGCAGGCCTCGCAGATCGCGATCGACGCGCTGGCGGCATCGCTACGGACAGCGCCTGTCAGCGAGCACGGCTTACGTGGCGCGATCCTGACCGGTATCGAAACGGCCAATCAACAAATCCTGGCGCTGGGCACCGGGGCGGCAAGTACAGTGGTTGCCGTGGAAATGAATGATGGCTGCGTGCGCAGTTTCCATGTCGGCGATTCGCTGGCGCTGCTGGTTGGCCAGCGTGGCCGCTTACGTATGCAAACCGTGTCGCACTCGCCGGTCGGCTATGCAGTTGAGGCCGGGCTCATCGATGAAAACGAGGCCATGCGACACGAAGAACGGCATGTAGTGTCGAATATGCTCGGCATGCAGGACATGCGTATCGAGCTGGGTACGGAAGTCCGCATGGCGAACAGGGATACGATGTTACTGGCCAGTGACGGGCTGTTCGACAACCTGCATGTCGACGAGATCATTGACATCATTCGTTGCGGGCCACTGGCCCCGGCTGCACAGCGACTTGCTGAGGCAGCCGCTTCGCGCATGCGGGGGAGTGACAGTGAGCTACCGGGCAAGCCTGATGACATGACCTTTATCCTGATGCGAAACCGTTAGCAGGCAAGCGCTTGGCGACTATGGTGTCCGGGTAAAGCGCAATCGCCCGGTCTGATCTATACTGAAAACCATTGGTTTGGCTATATATTCTGGAGCGGGGGAAATGGACGGCGCAACGCCAACAAATAACAAGGTTCAGTCGCTGGAGGCTGGCGGGGATAACGCGGCTGCAGCCGGGGGGAAGGGCAACGAGCGGGTCGAGCACCTCAGGCAGTCGCTACAATTCCAGACCAGGCTAAACCAGTTAATCCAGGAGATTCACGAATCGGAGTCCTTCGCCGGGATCATGCCGCAAATCGAGCCAGTGCTGCTCGAACTCCTGAATGCCGAACGGATCACAGTATATCGCCGCAACCGGCACAGCCAGGAAATCATATCGGAATATAAAAGTGGCGAGGAGTCTCTGGAAATCCGCGTACCCTTGTCGAACACCTCGATCGCAGGATATGTCGCGTTGACACAAAAGCCTTTACGCATAAGTGACGTGTACGACATGGCGGAGTTGCGAACGATCCATGCAGACCTGCAATTTGACTCGTCATTCGACAAACAAACTGGCTTCCGCAGCCGCTCGATGATGGTCATTCCGATCAAGCACAAGAAAGTCATGCTGGGCGTGATGCAGGTCCTGAATAGACGCGGTGGAGGCGAGTTTAACGACGCGGAAATGGCCAAGGCCATGAAGTTTGCGATGTTGCTCGGGCAGAAATTCCGCTACGAGCTGGGGGGCGCGAACAGACCCTATGAATACCTTGTGCAGACGGGCAGGATCACCCAGCGTGAACTCGACGAATTCGAAAAGCGTGCCCCGGCAGAAAATACCACTGTTACCCGGTTATTGCTCAATGAAGCGAACCTGACTGCTTTCGAGGTGGGAACATCACTCGAACGTTATTACCAGGTGCCGTATACGCCTTACGATCCCGAGGTCGATATCCCGCTGGAGATTGTCAAGAATGTGAATGAGGCCTACCTGCGCAAGCAACTCTGGGTACCGATTGCCGCCAACGATGATGAGGTTGTGATACTCATTGATGATCCAACTGACAATCACCGTATTATGGAAATCCAGAATATTGTGCGGGCGCATAATTTCAGTTTCAAACTGGGGTTACCAGAAGATATTCTGCGTTACCTGGGACAGGATGCCGGAGCGGGTAGCCATCTCGACCTGCATGAACTGGTCGGGCGGTTGCAGGACGAACGCCTCGAAGAAGAAGAGCTCGACGTTGCCGATACTGTAGATGAAAATGAAGCAACGGTTATTCAACTCGTGAACAGTTTGATCCTCGACGCCTACCGTGCCGGCGCATCGGATATTCATATCGAACCGAGCAAGGGCAAAACGGCCTCGAAGGTACGCCTGCGTGTGGATGGCATTTGTCGTAATGCCCTGACCATCCCTGCCAGTCATATTCGTGCTGTGGTGTCGCGCATCAAGGTCATGGCGCGTCTGGATATATCAGAACGGCGCAAGCCGCAGGACGGCAAACTCGCGGTCAAGTACAAGGGCCAGCCGATTGAATTACGTGTGGCGACCTTGCCGACGGTCAATGGCGAGAGCGTGGTCATGCGTATCCTCGCTGCCAGTGAGCCTTTGCCACTGGGCAAACTTAACCTGTCCGACCGCAACCTTGAGGAGATAAAGAGGCTGACGGCCAGTCCGCACGGGATATTTCTCGTGGTCGGCCCGACAGGTTCGGGCAAGACCACGACCCTGCACGCGGTACTTGGCCATATTAATACGCCGGAACGCAAGATCTGGACGGCTGAGGACCCGGTCGAGATCACCCAGCCCGGTCTGCAACAAATGCAGGTCTTGCCGAAGATCGGCCTGACCTTTGCTGCTGCGTTACGCTCGTTCCTGCGTGCTGATCCGGACGTGATCATGATTGGCGAAATGCGTGATCAGGAAACAGCCGAGAGTGGCGTAGAGGCTTCATTGACCGGCCATCTTGTGTTCTCCACCCTGCATACGAACTCGGCACCGGAAACACTGACCCGCCTGCTGGACATGGGTATCGATCCCGTCAGTTTCTCCGATGCCCTGCTCGGCGTACTGGCACAGCGCCTCGTGCGCACCCTGTGCAGCGATTGCAAGCAGACCTACACGCCAGAGGCAGAGGAGTTCCAGTTACTGCAGCGTTATTACGGTGAAGAGGTTTTCGGGGAACTCAATGTCGATCGCGCGAATTTGAAGTTGTACCGTGCGGTCGGTTGCGACCGATGTGGCGGCACGGGTTACCGTGGTCGCACCGGTGTACACGAACTACTCGTGAGCACGCATGAGATGAAAGAACTGATTTACCGCCGTGCCACGGCCTCGGAGATCAAGGAACTGGCGGTGCAGCAGGGCATGCGCACGCTGATGCAGGACGGCATCGTCAAGCTTCTGAAAGGACAGACCGATCTTGCCCAGGTGCGCCGCGTCGCGGCCGAATAATTATTCGGCTACCTGCGCGACAATACCCGCCAGCAACTCTTCCACTGCCTGCAAGGATTGTTTCGAGGCCTCGCTGCCGACCAGCGTCGGATGGCGGTAGGCGATATGCACGATGCCATTTTCACCGGGCAGGGTGTAGACGGCGATAATGTAGGGGCAGAACACGATGTTGTGCGGGTCGGCCTCCATCATCGCCCGGGAAATTGTCGAACTGCAAAACTCGATTGCCTCGGCGTGAGCATAGACCTGTTTTGTTGCCCCCACGTCTTCGGCGGTGCGTGCCAGCATGTTGCCGATGTGCGAGATATTGTTGATCTTGATACCGCGTTCGATAATCGCGCTCTTGATATCGTCCAGCACAAATTCGTAGGGCCCCTCGACCGTGTAATGCGCCATGTGTGAGGTTGTTGCAGGGGCTTGTTCTGCCGCCTCAGGCTTGTCAGGTGTTTCAGGCTGAGGTTGTTCGCAGCCATACAATAACAGACTGCCAACTATGGCCAAAATAAAGGTCGGGATACGCATGACGGGTTCCTTGCTAATCATCATTGTTGCTGTTGTTCGAGGCGACGCTTGGTGCGTTCGCGTGCGGCATTATTGCGGACTTCTTCATACTCATCCTGACCGAGTTTTTCCAGGGTGGCGATATCGGTGTTCCAGTTTTTTGCCACCTCGGCACGGATGTCGGGGTCGGTGTCATTTGCCAGTTTTGCCATGACCCTGGCCGTGGCATATTCATAGCGGGCCACCACACTGCGGACCTCTTTGACCGGGTCGTCAGCCAGCAGCAGGTGGGTGGCTTCGCTGGTCGCTGTATTCGTGATCACCGCGATCCGCACGCGTTGATCCTTGTCACCGGCCAGTTGGTGTAACAGTGCGGCCGGGGCACGGCGATTCGCGGCAAGTTCGCGACGCACTTGCCAGTCATCGTCCCGGGCGTAACGTTCAAGTTCGACGACACTCGTTTGCGGATGACGGGCCGCGCGCATGCGCGTTTGCAGGTCATCGGCCATGCCGGTTGCGGGCAGGTCGAGCAACAGGACAAGTGCCAGTGTGATCATTGAATAGCGGTTAATAGCCATATTAGTCATATGTGTATGCAAAAAATCAGGTTTCCGACTATACGTGGCCTGCCAATCAGGTTTCAAGCCTCGTGTTCATGAAGGGAGACAAATTGCTTCAGGTTTTGTTCCTGCAGCATCTCGTCGCGGCAATCCGACAGGTTTTTGAGCAGACCTTCGATTTGCCGATCATGGCGGGTCCTGGGCAATTGCAGGGTATGCCGGGCATCGAGCGTGTCGAGAATGTCACGGACCAGGATGTTTTCCATGTCCCTGGCCGGCACCAGGCCGTGATGTTCGCCGCTCGTCTCGCGTAGCAGATCA
>JASFME010000070.1:0-9737 GCA_050117725.1 Granulosicoccaceae bacterium
CTCATGTTGCTGCGCGAGTTGCAGTACGAGTTGTTCATCGAGCGGCTTGATGAAACGCATATTGGCGACCGTGGTATCGAGCTGTTCGGCGGCCTCCAGCGCCGGGTCGAGCAGGCTGCCGAAGGCGAGCAGGGCGATGCGCTGGCCCTCGCGGCGCAGCTCGGCCTTGCCAATCGGCAGGGGCTCCAGCGATGTCCCTGGCATGACACCGGGACCACTACCACGCGGATAGCGCACCGCGGCGGGGCCGTCATGCAGGTAGCCGGTATTCAATAGTTGCCGGCATTCCTGCTCATCAGCGGGTGCCATAAGCAGCATGTTGGGTATACAACGCAGGAAACTCAGGTCAAAGGTGCCGGCATGGGTCGGACCATCGGCACCAACGATACCGGCACGATCAATCGCAAACAGTACCGGCAGGTTCTGCAGTGCAACGTCATGGATCAGCTGGTCATAGGCGCGTTGCAGGAAGGTCGAGTAGATCGCCACGACGGGTTTCATGCCCTCGCAGGCCAGCCCGGCTGCCAGGGTCACGGCATGTTGTTCGGCTATGCCGACATCGAAGTAACGCTGCGGGAATTGTTCGGAGAATTGCACAAGCCCGGAACCTTCACGCATTGCCGGTGTGATACCGATGAGGCGGCTATCACTCGCGGCCATGTCGCACAACCAGTCACTGAAGACACTTGTATAGGTAGGAGTGGTCTTGCTACTGCCAAGATTGGCACCGGTTTGCGGGTCAAATTTTGATACACCATGATAGCCACACGGGTTCTGTTCAGCCGGTGCATAGCCACGGCCTTTTTGCGTCACGATGTGCAGCATGCGTGGACCTTTCAGGGTTTTCAGCGTGCGCAGGGTCTTTAGCAAGGCGGGCAGATCGTGGCCGTCAATCGGGCCGACGTAGTTAAAGCCGAGTTCCTCGAACAGCGTGCCGGGCACGACCATGCCTTTCATGTGTTCCTCGGCGCGGCGGGCAAATTCCCATACCGGCGGCATCGTGCTCAGGACTTTCTTGCTGCCTTCGCGCACCGAGTTATACAGCTTGCCAGCCAGGATGCGTGCAAAATATTTCGACAGACCACCGACATTCGGTGAGATAGACATGTCATTGTCGTTGAGAATAACCAGCAGGTCGGCATCGAGATCGCCGGCGTGATTGAGCGCCTCGAAGGCCATGCCGGCCGTCATGGCACCGTCACCGATAATTGCGGTGACATGACGCTGTTCGTTATGTTGTTTGGTGGCAATCGCCATGCCAAGCGCCGCGCTGATCGAGGTACTCGAGTGACCGACGCCAAAGGCATCGTGCTCACTCTCACTGCGTTTCGGGAAACCGGCCGGGCCTCCCTGTTGTCGCAGGTGCTGCATCGCCTCGCGGCGGCCGGTGAGGATCTTGTGCAGGTAACTCTGGTGGCCAACATCCCAGACAAAACGATCCTCGGGGCTGTGAAACACGTAATGCAGCGCCAGGGTCAGTTCGATGGTACCGAGATTGGCGGCCAGGTGGCCGCCCGTGCGGCTTACCGTTTCAATAAGAAAACGGCGTGCCTCATCGGCGAGGTGCGGCAGATCCTGTTCGGCCAGCGCATGCAGGTCGTCAGGACAGTCAATTGTTTCCAGTAGTGGGTATGTCTCGGTGTTCATCAGGGTATTCCGGGTGTGTCGCAATGATCCGGCTTTGCGCCGGCCGGCGCAAGGGGAAATTGCCAATACGGTGATAAATTTCCCTGTGGCGAGCCGGGACGCTCGCTGCGGAGTAGCCGGTTAGTGGCCACGTTCAACGATATAGGCAGATAACCAGCGTAAGGGATCGGCCTCGTCGCCAAACAGGGCAAGCCGCCCGACGGCCTCCTCATGCAGTTCCCGGGCGTGTTGCCGGGCCTCATCGAGGCCGAGCAGGGCCGGATAGGTGGACTTGTTACGGGCGATATCTGCGCCCTGCTGTTTGCCCAGCGTTTCCGTGTCGCCCTCGATATCGAGGATATCGTCGCGGATCTGGAAGGCCAGGCCGATGCACTTGGCGTAGTGGTCGAGCGCGTCAAGCTGTTCCGCGCCGGGCGTGGCACTCAGTGCACCGAGTCGCACGCTGGCACGGATCAGCGCCCCGGTTTTGTGAATATGCATATTTTCCAGCTCGGCCAGGTCAAGTTGCTGTCCTTCCGAGGCCAGGTCAATGGCCTGGCCACCGGCCATGCCGCGCGAGCCACTGGCCAGTGCGAGGTGCTCGATCATGGCAAGGCGTGCTGTCGGGTTATCCGGCATGGCCGGGTCATGGGCGAGGATATAAAAGGCCAGGGCCTGCAAGGCATCGCCGGCGAGGATCGCGGTGGCCTCGTCAAACGCCCTGTGGCAGGTAGGCTTGCCGCGGCGCAGGTCGTCGTCATCCATGGCCGGCAGGTCATCGTGGATCAGCGAATAGGCGTGGATCAGTTCGACCGCGCAGGCCGGGCCATCGAGCTCGCCGGGGGAAACGCCAAGTGCCTGGCCGGTGGCATAGGCAAGCACGGCGCGCACGCGTTTGCCGCCCTCCAGCACGCTGTAACGCATGGCCTGGTGCAGGGCAGGCGGGGTGATCCCGCCTTTAGGCAGCCAGTGATCAAGGGCCGTTTCGACGCGGCTTCTGCAATCACGCATGAAGCGGTGCAGTTCCAGATTGTCAGTCGTCGCGGTCAAAGTCTTCAAGCCCGGTCTGGTCGGCGGTCAGGCTCTGCACTTTCTGTTCTGCCTGTTTCAGGGCCTGCTGGCATTGCCGGGTCAGGGCAATACCGCGTTCAAAATCCCTGAGCGATTCTTCGAGCGGAATTTCACCTTGTTCCATGCGTACGACCAGACCTTCGAGTTCGGCCAGGGCGGCCTCGAAATCAAAGCTGTCAGTCTTGTTTGTCCTGGTTTTTTTCGTTGCCATATCTCGTTGTTACGCGTATCCGGGATTATTGACAGTATGCCGTATAACCCGCCTTACTGTCAGTGATAATGCCGCGCTACGTTACCTGTGGCACCATGAGGCGTCAAATGTGTATCGTGTTGACATGCCCCGCCGGGCGTGCATAATGATGATTTTAGACCGATTCTAAAAACAGGGTAAGTCCGTCAGGTTTACCTTGTGTTACATCAACCAACCATCCGGAGGAAACACTCATGGATCTGAAAGGCAGCAAAACAGAACAGTCCCTGAAAGACGCCTTTGCCGGCGAATCACAGGCCAACCGCCGTTACCTGTACTTTGCAAGCAAGGCCGACGTGGAAGGCTACAATGACGTTGCCGCAGTTTTTCGCTCCACTGCGGAAGGCGAAACCGGTCACGCTCATGGCCACCTCGAATACCTCGAAGCCTGTGGCGATCCTGCTACCGGCATGACCTTTGGCGGTACTGCTGACAACCTGAAAACCGCGATTGCCGGTGAAACCCACGAGTACACTGACATGTACCCGGGTATGGCGAAGGCGGCCCGCGATGAAGGTTTTGATGAAATCGCGGACTGGTTCGAAACCCTGGCCAAGGCCGAGCGTTCCCATGCCAACCGTTTCCAGAAGGCACTCGACACCCTGGACGAGTAACCCGGCTCAAGTGTTGGATATATCAAGCACAGGGGTCGGTTCTTGCCGACCCCTTTGTTTCCAGCAACCCGTTTTCGTAAGGAGCACCGGATATGGCAGCTCGTGAAGGCAGTCTCGAAGCACCCACTCGTCACGCCCTGGATTGGCAAAGCGAGGCGTTCTGGGATGAAGAAGAATTATACAAGGAACTCGAACGTGTGTATGACATCTGCCACGGCTGTCGACGCTGTGTCAGCCTGTGTAACGCCTTTCCGACCCTGTTCGACCTCGTCGATGAATCCGAGACGATGGAGGTCGATGGTGTCGCGAAAAAAGATTACTGGAAGGTCGTCGATCACTGTTACCTGTGCGACCTGTGCTACATGACCAAGTGTCCGTACGTGCCGCCGCACGAATGGAACCTCGATTTCCCGCACCTGATGCTGCGCGCCAAGGCCGTCAAGTTCCGCAAGCACGGTGCCAGTTCGCGTGACAAGCTGCTGTCGTCAACGGACTTCGTCGGCAAACTCGCCGGTATCCCGGTGGTGACCGGTATCGTCAATGCCGCCAACAAGTGCAGCCATACGCGCGCCATCATGGAAAAGACCCTCGGCGTGCATCGCGAGGCGATCGTGCCGACCTATCATGGCAAGACCCTGCGCAAGCGCCTGGCCGGCCACAGCAGTACCGTCACGGCGGAGCCGACGGATGAAACGAAAGGCAAGGTGGCGCTGTTTGCCACCTGCTACGGCAATTACAACGAGCCGCATATCGGCGAAGACCTCGTCGCCGTGTTCGAACATAACGGTATCCCGGTGACGCTGGCCGAGAAGGAACAGTGTTGCGGTATGCCCAAACTCGAGCTGGGTGACCTTGAGGCTGTGAAGCAGGCCAAGGAAGCGAATATCCCGGTGCTCGTGAAACTTGTCGACGAAGGCTGGGACCTCGTTGCGCCGGTGCCGTCCTGTGCGCTCATGTTCAAGCAGGAACTGCCGCTCATGTTTCCGGACGATGCCGACGTGCAAAAGGTCAAGCAGGCCATGTTTGACCCGTTTGAGTACCTGATGCTGCGCCACAAGGCCGGCAAGCTGAACACGGATTTCAAACAACCGCTCGGCAAGATCAGCTACCACGTCGCCTGTCACCTGCGCGTGCAGAATATCGGCTTGAAAACCCGCGACCTGCTGCAACTCGTGCCGGATAGCGAGGTATTACCGATTGAGCGCTGTTCCGGTCATGATGGCACCTACGCGGTGAAGAAGGAGTTCCACGAGGTGTCGATGAAGATCGCCCGGCCGGTCGTGAACCAGGTGAAGAAGGCCGAGCCGGACCATTACTCGAGTGACTGCCCGATGGCCGGGCACCAGATTGAAAACGGCCTGCGCAATGACAACGAGCCGGAACACCCGTTGAGCCTGTTGCGCAAGGCATACGGTATCTAGCCGGCTAACCCGACTCCAGAGGTGGAACATGAGCAAGTTAACGCGTGACGATCTGTATTCCCTTGAAGACTACGCCCGGCTGCGCCCCGAGTACCGCGCCAGGGTCATGGCGCACAAGAAAAACCGCCAGGTCAGGCTCGGCGAGCACGCAACCCTGTATTTCGAGGACCAGCTGACCATGCAGTACCAGATCCAGGAAATGCTGCGCATCGAGAAGATCTTCGAGGCCGACGGTATCCAGGAAGAACTGGATGCCTACAACCCGCTGATCCCGGATGGCAGCAACTGGAAGGCGACTTTCATGCTCGAATATGAAGATATCGAGGAACGTCGCGAGGCATTGGCAAACATGATTGGCATCGAGGACAAGGTCTGGATGCGGGTAGAGGGCCAGGAGCCCGTGTATGCGATCGCCGATGAGGACCTGGAGCGCGATACCGGAGAAAAGACCTCGTCAGTGCATTTCCTGCGCTTCGAACTGACCCCGGAGATGGTCACCGCGGTAAAGCAGGGGGCGGCAATCGGTGCCGGTATCGATCACCCGGCCTGCCAGCAGCGAATCGACAGCCTGCCGGCGAACATCCGTGATAGCCTGGCAGCCGACCTGGGTTGACCCCGTACTGTAGCCGCTTTGGACAGGGCCGGCACATGCCGGCCTTTTTGTCTGCGATCGTTGGGTTTATGGTTGGCTTGCGGTAAAATCTTTCCGATATGAAAATAATGAAACCAACGATTACTACACTTATCTGCCTGCTCAGTCTGGCCCGTCCCATCTTCCTTCTTGCTGACAGTCCTCTGCCAACCGATGATCCGGATTTGGGGGAATTTATCGAGGGCCCGAAATGGCAGGAACAGAAAGTCGATAAATTTCCCGATTGGCCGGACGAAGACAAGTTATTGCCGGTCGAAGTTGATGCTGTCGATGCCCCCTTTCGATTTTTTATCGATCCAGAATCTTTGACTGTCGGTTCCGACGGTGTGTCACGCTATACAGTTGTGATCAGGTCAAGCAGCGGTGCAAGTAATGTTATGTACGAGGGCCTGCGCTGCCGTACCCGTGAGTACCGTACCTACGCCTATGGCGGCACAAGTGACCACAAATTTCACAAGGCGACGGTAAGTAACTGGCAGCCTGTCCGTGAGACCAGTTCTGGCAGTATGATACATCGCTATAACTTCCTGCGTTATTACATGTGTGATCGGCTGGAGAATCCACGCACAGTAGCAGATGTGTTACGCGAAATTCGCTATCCGAAGGATTATTTTGATAGCGGCGGGTATTTATGAGCAGGAGAAAATCTCATAATCATGATAGTAAGCGCTGTGTATGAGTAGTCAATACGACGCCTCCTCAATCGAAGTTCTCAGTGGTCTGGACCCGGTGCGCAAGCGCCCCGGCATGTATACCGATACTACCCGGCCCAATCACCTTGCCCAGGAAGTTATCGATAACAGTGTCGACGAGGCAATCGCCGGGCATTGCAAGAAGATCGAAGTGACCCTGTACAAGGATGGTTCACTTGAGGTCAAAGATGATGGCAGGGGTATGCCGGTTGACCAGCACCCGAAGGAGAAGCTGCCGGGTGTTGAAGTGATCCTGACGCGCCTGCATGCAGGCGGTAAGTTCTCCAACAAGAACTACCAGTTCTCTGGTGGTCTGCATGGCGTGGGCATATCCGTTGTAAATGCTTTGTCCAAACACCTTGAAATCTGGATCCGTCGTGGTGGCAAGGAATACAACATGGCGTTTGCCAACGGCAAGCGCGTCTCGAAACTGGAACAGATTGGTACGGTAGGCCAGCGCAATACCGGCACAACGCTGCGTTTCTGGCCGGAACCGAAGTATTTCGATTCGGCGAATTTCTCGGTGCAGCGACTTATGCACGTGTTGCGCGCCAAGGCGGTACTGTGTCCCGGCCTCGAAGTTGTTTTCAGTAATGAGAAGGCAAAGGACACAGTCAGCTGGTGCTACGAGGATGGCCTGCGTGATTACCTGGTCGAGGCAACCGGCAAGGCTTCACGCGAGCCAGAGGAACCGTTTATCGGCCATATGCAGGCCGAGCAGGAAGCGGTCGACTGGGCGCTGGTCTGGTTGCCGGAAGGTGGTGAGGCGGTTGGCGAAAGCTACGTCAACCTGATCCCGACAGTACAGGGTGGCACGCATGTAAACGGTCTGCGCTCCGGTCTGACCGAGGCAGTTCGTGAATTCTGTGAATTTCGTAAATTGTTGCCGCGTGGTGTCAAGATCACCCCCGAGGATGTCTGGGACCGCGTCAGTTACATCCTGTCCCTGAAACACCATGACCCGCAGTTCAGTGGCCAGACCAAGGAGCGCCTGTCTTCGCGTGAGTCAGCGGCGTTTGTTGCCGGTGTAGTCAAGGACGCTTTCAGTCTGTGGCTGAACCAGCATCCGGAAGCAGGCGAACGCATCGCCATGCTGGCAGTGAGCAACGCACAAAGTCGCCTGGCCGCCGGCAAGAAGGTCGCTCGCAAAAAGGTCACGCAGGGGCCGGCCTTGCCCGGTAAACTCGCCGACTGCAGTTCGGCCGATCCGTTGCGTAGTGAATTGTTTCTGGTGGAAGGCGACTCCGCCGGTGGTTCCGCGAAGCAGGCCCGGGATCGTGAGTTCCAGGCCATCATGCCGTTGCGCGGCAAGATACTGAACACCTGGGATGTCGCCTCCACGAGTGTCCTGTCGTCGCAGGAAGTGCATGACATCAGTGTCGCGATCGGCGTTGACCCGGGTGTCGATAATATTGCTGGCCTGCGTTACGGCAAGATCTGTATTCTCGCCGATGCCGACTCGGACGGTGCCCATATCGCGACCTTGTTATGCGCCTTGTTCCTGCGGCATTTCCGGCCGCTGGTCGAGGCAGGTCATATTTACGTGGCAATGCCACCTCTGTACCGGATTGATGTAGGTAAACAGGTGTTCTACGCACTGGATGATGCCGAGAAACAGGGTGTTCTCGATCGTATTGATGCAGAGAAGATCCGTGGCAAGATCAATGTGCAACGTTTCAAGGGCCTGGGCGAGATGAACCCGATGCAATTGCGTGAAACCACGATTGCGCCGGAAACCCGTCGCCTCGTGCAACTGACGATTGATGCCAGGGATGACAGTACCCGGGTCATGGATATGTTGTTGTCGAAAAAACGTGCTGCGGATCGCAAGGCCTGGCTCGAACAGAAGGGCGATGCCGCCGAGGTTTGATTATGGCACGAAAGAAAAAAGCAAGCCGTTCCCGAAAGGCCGACACGCAAACCCCGTCGCTTGATTTTGAAGGCATCGAGAAGATGCCTCTGTCCGTCTTCACCGAGAAGGCTTATCTCGACTACTCGATGTATGTGATTCTCGACCGCGCCCTGCCGCATATCGGCGATGGTTTGAAGCCGGTGCAGCGCCGCATCATCTACGCCATGTCCGAACTCGGTCTGTCAGCGGCAGCCAAGTACAAGAAGTCCGCTCGTACTGTCGGCGATGTACTCGGCAAGTTCCACCCGCACGGCGACAGTGCCTGCTACGAGGCCATGGTACTCATGGCGCAACCATTCAGTTATCGCTACCCGCTGATTGACGGGCAGGGTAACTGGGGTTCGGCGGATGATCCGAAGTCGTTTGCCGCGATGCGTTATACCGAGTCACGGCTCATGCCCTATGCGCAGGCATTGCTTGCCGAGGTTGGGCAGGGAACCGTTGACTGGGTGCCGAATTTTGACGGGACTTTGCGCGAACCGGCGATGTTACCGGCGCGCGTACCGAATATATTGATGAACGGCACGACCGGCATCGCAGTGGGAATGGCGACGGATATCCCGCCACACAACCTGCGCGAAGTCGTGAAGGCCTGTATTCACCTGCTGGGTAATAGCCGGGCACCTATCAGTGATCTGTTCAAATATGTCAAAGGCCCTGATTACCCGACCGATGCGGAAATCATTACGCCGAAAAATGAAATCCAGGACATGTACAAGAGCGGCCATGGCAGCATTCGTATGCGCGGCCGTTTTGAAAAGGAAAGCGGTGACATCATTATCACCGCTTTACCTTACCAGGTGTCAGGTGCACGTGTTCTGGAACAGATAGCGGGCCAGATGCAGGCAAAGAAACTGCCGATGGTCGAAGACCTGCGTGACGAGTCCGATCACGAGAACCCGACGCGGCTGGTGATTGTGCCACGTTCGAACCGCATCAATGTTGATGAACTCATGACCCACCTGTTCGCGACCACCGATCTCGAACGGACCTATCGCGTCAACCTGAACATGATCGGTAATGACGGACGCCCGGCGGTCAAGGATCTGAAACAGATCTTGATTCAATGGCTGGCATTCCGCATGCAGACGGTGCGGCGTCGTCTTGAGTACCGCCTGGAGAAGGTCAGGGATCGTTTGCATGTACTGGACGGTTTGCTGATTGCCTATCTGAATATCGATGAAGTCATCAAGATTATTCGTACCGAGGATGAGCCGAAAGCGGAGCTGATAAAACGCTTCAAGCTGACGGACCGCCAGGCCGAGGCCATCCTCGAGTTGAAACTGCGGCACCTTGCCAGGCTCGAGGAAATGAAAATCAGCTCCGAGCAGAAGGAGCTGGCCGGGGAGCGTGACACGCTGGAGAAGACACTCGGTTCACAGCAACGCATGAAGACGCTGATCCGCAAGGAGCTCGAAGCGGCCATGGACGAATACGGCGATGAACGTCGTTCACCGATTGTAGCCCGCGAGGCCGCACAGGCGATGGATGAAAGTGCC
>JASFME010000071.1:0-9725 GCA_050117725.1 Granulosicoccaceae bacterium
GCGCCAATGCCTGACGAACACGACCCGCGTTACGCCACGATTCGTCGTGTCACCCTGATCGGCAGCCTGGTTGATTTCCTGCTGGGCGTGGCAAAGATTGCGGTAGGCTATGTTTCCCACTCCCAGGCGCTTATTGCCGACGGTATTCACTCGCTGTCCGACCTGGCCACTGACTTCATGGTGTTGTATGCCGCCCGGCATGCCAGCCAGGCGGCCGATGAAGAACACCCCTATGGTCATGCCCGCATCGAAACCGTGATGACCGTCGGCCTGGGTGCCTCACTCATTCTCGTCGCCGTGGCCATCGCCTGGGATGCAGTAGCCCGCCTGTTTGAACCGGAACGCCTGCTACACCCGGGAGTTCTGGCCGTGGTCGTGGCGGCGATATCGATTTTCGCCAAGGAAGCGATATATCACTACACGATGCACGCGGCAAAAAAACTGCGTTCCAGGTTATTACGCGCCAATGCCTGGCACAGTCGCACTGATGCCATCTCCTCAGTCATCGTCTTCGTGGGTGTGCTCGGCGCTATGGCCGGGCTGGATTACCTTGATGCGATTGCCGCAGTCGGCGTTGCCGTCATGATCGTGAAGATCGGCTGGGAACTGGCATGGCACAGTATCCGGGAACTCATCGATACGGCGCTGGATGCAGAAAGGGTGCAGCACATCCGAAAGACCATTGAAAATGTGCCTGGCGTGATCGACCTGCACATGTTGCGCACGCGGCGTATGGGTGCCGATGCGCTGGTCGACGTGCATATCCAGGTCGAACCAAGGTTGAGCGTTTCCGAGGGGCACCAGATCAGCGAGCTGGTGCGAAGTAAACTTATTGACGACATCGAGGAAGTCAGCGATGTCATGGTGCATATCGATCCGGAAGATGATCAGCAGGCGACGCCCTGTTGTGATCTGCCGGACCGCGATCAGGTTATCGCCCGGCTCGGGGAGCTGTGGCGGGTAGAAGACGGGGCGCGTGACATTCAGGACATAACGCTGCATTATCTCGACGGACACATTGAAGTCGAGGCCAGTCTGCCGCTGGCAGTCGTGGACAGCCCGGAAGCAGCCAGGGAACTGGCCGCCCGACTGGCCAGCCTTGCCGAAAGTGACCCGGATATATCAAGAGTGCATATCGGTTTTGTATAGCACCATATTGGTGCATAGAGCACAGAGAATGCCCCATTTTTGTGCGCATTGCGCTTGTTGCACCGATATGAGCAGAATAATTAGTAACCAAAACAAATAGTTAATGCCGTGGCATAGTTCATGCACTAGACAAGACCAACGATTCTCGCGGTCACCACATGGTGGCCGGAATATTTTAGTATTGGATCCAATTTTATCAGGACTGAATTCCAGAGGAGTTAACCATGTCCGCAACGAAAGTAAACAAGATGATCAAGGACAACGAAGTCAGCTTCGTTGACCTGCGCTTCACCGACACACGCGGTAAGGAACAGCACGTTACCATCCCGACGTCGGAAATGGGAACGGGATTCTTCAAGGAAGGCAAAATGTTCGATGGTTCGTCCATTGCCGGCTGGAAGGGTATTAACGAATCCGACATGATTCTTATGCCGGACAGCACGACCGCAGTGCTGGATCCATTCATGGACGAGCCGACCATGATCATCCGTTGCGACATTGTCGAGCCGAATACCATGCAGGGTTACGAACGTGACCCGCGCTCAATCGCCCGTCGTGCCGAGGAATACCTGAAGTCGACCAAGATTGGTGACACGGCCTATTTCGGGCCGGAAAACGAGTTCTTCGTCCTTGATGATGTACGTTGGGGCGCGAACATGAGTGGCGCGTTCTACAAGGTCGACTCGGAAGAAGCAGAGTGGAACTCGGAGCGTGTCTATGCCGACGGCAACATGGGTCACCGCCCGACTCTGAAGGGTGGATACTTCCCTGTGCCGCCAGTGGATTCACTGCAGGACATGCGTTCTGCCATGTGCCTGGCCATGGAAGACATGGGCCTGAAGACCGAGGTACATCACCATGAAGTAGCAACAGCCGGTCAGTGCGAAATCGGTGTCGCTTTTAACACGATGGTGCAAAAGGCTGATGAAGTTCAGATACTGAAGTACGTTGTGCAGAATGTGGCCCATGCCTACGGCAAGACCGCGACGTTTATGCCGAAGCCGCTTGTGGGTGATAACGGTAACGGTATGCACGTGCACCAGTCGATTGCCAAGAATGGCAAGAACATGTTTACCGGTAACAAGTATGGTGGCCTGTCAGAAATGGCCCTGTATTACATCGGCGGTATAATCAAGCATGCGAAAGCACTGAATGCATTGGCCAATGCCTCCACCAATTCATACAAGCGCCTCGTGCCGGGTTTTGAAGCCCCGGTAATGCTGGCCTACTCGGCACGTAACCGTTCTGCCTCGATTCGTATCCCGTATGTCATGAATCCGAAGGCGCGTCGCATCGAGGTTCGCTTTGGTGATTCAACGGCCAATCCGTACCTGTGTTTCGCGTCCATGCTCATGGCCGGTATCGATGGTATCCAGAACAAGATTCATCCGGGCGATGCCATGGACAAGGATCTGTATGATCTGCCACCGGAAGAAGAAGCCAAGATCCCGCAGGTTTGCTACAGCTTTGATGAGGCACTTGAAGCCCTGGACAAGGACCGCAAGTTCCTCACTGCAGGTGGTGTCTTCACAGATGATGCAATCGACGGCTACATAAACCTGAAGATGGAAGAAGTCACCCGTCTGCGTATGACTACGCACCCGGTTGAATTCGATATGTACTACAGTCTGTAAGACATATCTGTCAGCAGACAAAAAACGCCCCCGTTTTGCCGGGGGCGTTTTTTTTGAACTGTGACCGGCAGCACAGGTCGAATTTGTCGGGCCGCTTGCACTCGGTTATGCTCGGGATAAGGAGAAAGGGAGAACAGCTATGTTGCGTGCCATGATCATGTTCAGCCTGTTGGCCGTGGCTCTGCCGGTCAGTGCGAAGCTGTACAAGTGCGAAGATGCCGAGGGCGCTATTTCCTACACAGATTCTCCCTGTGACAACGGCGAGGAACTGAAATTGCCGCCGATCCCGACATACACACCGAGACGATTGCCTGCATCAACAAGCAGTGAGCGCCAACAGCCACAAGCATTCACCTACACCCGCCTCGCGATCATCAAACCGGAACAGGATGAGTTGATCATCGAGAATACCGGCAAGCTGGAGATAACCATTGCTCTTGAGCCTGCCCTCAGGCACCTGGATGGCCACCGCATTGTCATGTCTCTGGATGGTACCCGTCTGAAGACCAGCGGCACGACGACCCGGGTACGTATCGATAATCTCGACCCGGGGAGCCATACGGTACAGGCGATTGTCATCGATAAAGACGGCAAAACACTGAAACAATCAGACAATGTGACTTTTTACATGAAGCGGCAAAGCGTCCTGCAGCCACAAACTGCGCCGGGCCCACAACGCTTCCCGGGTGCCACCGGCGCACCACGCGCACCCGGATTGTAAGCCCCCCGAAAGTTAAATTTGCCTTGTGCACCATTTTGGTGCATTCTATTATTCATGCCAGCCTTGGCAGGCTGAGGGTGGCCATTAAAGATCGCCCTGGGAACAACCTGTACTTCATTTAGCCAACCTATCCTGTTGTTTATTAAGATTTTATGTTGATCCAGCTGGATTAGATAAAAAAACTGCATCCACCGGCAAAAACTGGTTCAGGAATTGCACAAAGAAACTGCATGACCGCACGCACAGAACATGACAGCCATTTACTTGGCAGGTTAATCGAAAACCTGGCCACGGCGACGCTCGTGTTCGGTGCAGATTTGACGCTCGAGTATATGAACCCGGCAGCCGAGATGCTGATGGGCGCGAGTATGCGCAAAGTCAGGGGCAAGCCACTGAGTTGCCTGCTGCAAAATGCCGGTGACCTGGAACAACACCTGCAGCGGGCGCACGAGAATGGACAGGCCTTCAATGAACACGAGCTGCAGCTGGTGCTGGCATCGGGCAAACATATGACCGTGGACTGCATGATTTCAGCAATCATCGAACCGGGTGAGCCGGGTATTGTCATCGTCGAGATGCAGCAGGTCGATCGGCATTTGCGCATATCACGTGAGGAAACGCTGCTGGCACAAAATATGGCGACCCGTGCGCTGATTCGCGGCGTGGCACATGAGGTGAAAAACCCCCTCGGTGGCCTGCGCGGGGCGGCGCAGTTGCTGGAACGAGAACTGCCGAACGAAGCGTTGAAAGAATATACACATATCATTATCGGTGAGGCAGATCGTCTGCAAAACCTGGTCGACAAGATGCTGGGACCAAATGACTTGCCGGATATGGGAATGGTGAATATTCACGAGGTGCTGGAACGCGTGCGCAGCCTTTCCCTCGCGGAAGTGTCGCAGGGCGTCGAGATCAAACGCGATTACGACACAAGTATTCCCGAATTTATTGCTGACAAGGATATGTTAATCCAGGCAGTACTGAATATCGTCAGGAACGCGATACAGGCCGTTGCACAAAATGGGGTGGTGGTATTGAAGACCCGGGTCGACAGGCAATACACGATCGGCAATACGCGCTATCGGCACGTGGTGCGCATTGATGTCATCGACAATGGCCCGGGTATCGAAGAAGACATGCTGGAGAGCATATTTTACCCGATGGTAACGACACGTGAGGAAGGCACCGGTCTCGGCCTGTCTATAGCGCAGTCTTTGATAAACCGTCATAACGGCATTATTGAATGTGAAAGCCGCAAGGGTGAAACCATCTTCACCATTCGGATACCACTGATTACGGAGAAGCAAGATGAGCAGGGATAAAGTCTGGATCATTGATGATGACCGATCCATACGCTGGGTGCTGGAAAAGGCCCTGGGCCAGGCCGATATGGAAGTCAACAGCTATGAAGATGCGAATAAAGTGATGACCATGTTGAGCAGGGAACAGCCGGATGTCATCGTTACCGATATCCGCATGCCAGGCATCAACGGCCTGGATTTGTTGAAAAACATAAATGGAGAATACCCTGAAATACCGGTGATCATCATGACGGCACATTCTGACCTGGACAGTGCCGTGTCGGCCTATGAAGGTGGCGCATTTGAATATTTACCAAAACCCTTCGACGTAGATGAGGCCGTGGAAATGGTCAAACGTGCCGTCGAACTTAATCGTACCCGGATTTCGAGCAGGCTGGACGAAGAAGAGGAGACGCCGGAGATCATCGGTGAGGCGCCTGCCATGCAGGAGGTGTTCCGTGCCATCGGGCGACTGGCGCGTTCAAACATTACGGTATTGATCAATGGCGAATCAGGTACCGGCAAGGAACTCGTCGCGCATGCTCTGCACCGGCACAGTCCGCGCGCCGGCAAGCCGTTCATTGCCCTGAACACAGCGGCAATTCCGCGTGATTTACTCGAATCAGAATTATTCGGCCATGAAAAGGGCGCCTTTACCGGTGCACAGGCGATGCGCAAGGGCCGATTCGAGCAGGCCGATGGCGGCACGCTTTTCCTCGATGAGATCGGCGACATGCCGGCCGAGTTGCAAACACGGCTGTTACGTGTGCTTGCAGAAGGCGAGTTCTACCGTGTCGGCGGCCATACGCCGATCAAGGTCGATGTGCGGATCATTGCAGCCACCCACCAGAACCTGGAAAAGCTGGTCGAGCAGGGCAATTTCCGTGAAGATCTGTTTCACCGATTGAATGTCATACGTGTGCATATACCGCCACTGCGCGATCGGCGCGAGGACATCCCCCTGTTGATGCAGCATTTCCTGGCCAGTTCGGCAAAGGAACTGAACACCGAATACAAGCGCATGTTGCCGGAGACAGAAAAGTACATCAGTGGTCTGGACTGGCCGGGCAATGTACGGCAGCTGGAAAATACGGCGCGCTGGTTGACTGTCATGGCGCCGGGCAAGGAGATCCATATCGAGGATTTGCCGCCGGAATTGCATGACGAAGAAAGCGTATCAAATAACGGCGATGACTGGCGCAGCGCGATTGAACGCTGGGCCGACAAAAAATTACTTGCCGGCGAAACCGCCCTGCTTGATGAGGCCACCCCGGATTACGAGCGCATTATGATCCGGGTCGCGCTCAAGCATACCGGTGGGCGACGCCAGGATGCCGCGAAATTGCTCGGTTGGGGGCGCAATACCCTGACGCGCAAGATCAAGGAACTGGGTATGGATGCGTGAAAAAGAGTTGGCAGAAGTCAGTGGGCAGTTTTCAGTAAAAGAAAATGATTGGTTTACTGCCAACTACAGACTGACAACTGATGACTTATTCATAGACTTCCCGCACAAAGATGGTTGATTCGCTGCCGCCGTAAATACCGAAGGTGATCGTTGCAGTGGGATCGTCGTCAGTACCATTATTGTCCCAGTCATACTGCAACCAGGCGGGTACGGGCAACTCGATGTCCGCACTGCCAACTTCACCCGGCGCAGCCTGCGTAACCTGGATCGGATTCAACGGATCGGTCAGACCCGATGTGCTTGTACCCACGCCAGTAAAGATCAGGTTGGCCGGTGTCAGGCCACTTGTGGCCAGCACGTTCATGGTGGTGCCGTCATAATCGGTACAGCTATCTGCATTGCTTAGCATAAAGCCGGCGTTGGCCTCATCGTAATATTCAACGCGCAAGGGGATGGCCAGCGGCGCCAGTTCGGAACCGAATGCGTTTTGCAGCACAAATCTCCCATAGCGGACATCGTACTCAGTCGGTGACCCGAGTCGAATGCCCGTGCAGGTAGATGTAAGAGTGCAATCACCGGTTGTCGCAGGATTAATATTGGCACCCTGCATTGATCCCCCATCTGTATCAATAACGCGTGTCCCGAGTATTAATCGACTATAAATGCCGTCCGGAGAAATTGTGCGAGAGAATGTCACTGTGGCGGAGGAAATATTGCTTATGCCAGCTGACCAGCTATCACCTGTTGTATCAAGATCCGTGACACGCAAGCTTAGAGGGGTGCCGTCATGATCGAGATCCTCCGCCAGTGACTCGATTGTTCCCGTCGTGTAACCGGCAGCAAAATCATAAAATGACGTTAGACCATTTAACGCACCTTCTGCCTGAAGATTGACGGAGATATCGGTGAAGGGCTGACCCATGTAGGTAAATACACCGCATGCAGGAGTAACCGAGCTGGCGTTGAGCGAGAAATGGTGCGGATAGAAACGACCAACTGTGCCGGACTGGCCGAAGACATCCGCATCAACTGCACCGAGGTAATTGTCGGCACTGGCAAGTAATTGAATGCTGCCAACGTTGTCATAGTAGATATCACCCGTTGCAGCGCCACCATTGGAAAATGTGGCCTGATTAATAGTTGAACCGCCACTGATATTTCCAGGCATAGGTACAGCCGGCGTGAAGTTGCTGCTGGCCACGGATATCTGGCTGGCCCAGGCAAAGTTGGGGGTTATGCCATTGTCGTTGAGGTCGGCGCCGACATCCGGGATGCCATCTACGTTGCTATCATCTGCGGCACTGTACTGTACTGCCTGGATAGACGCACGGAAGTCTTCCTCCGCTGCGACGAAACCGCCACCACTTGATGCCGTACCACCTGGATTGAGGATATCGTCTGGTGTGCCATACAGTGTATCGGCACCTGCGGCACGAATATCGGTGAGGGCAAATCCAAACGGTCGGACGACAAAGTCATTACTACTGCCATACATATAATTACCCGACGGCGTACCGCTGCCGTCATCGAGCAGAATATTATGTCGGGCGTGCAACTGAACCAGGCCGGCATCCGGGTAATTGAGGACGAGCGCATACTTGCCATTCGCGTCAAAGGTCACGTTGCGCGTTTCATACACAGTGGTACCGTTTGTGCCATCATCGTCGTTCGTGGCAGTCAGCGTTGTGCCATTCAGCACCAGATCTCCGACCGCACCGGTAGAGCAGGTACCAGGGTTACGGCATTCTGCAGCAAAGTCGATATCCAGGGTCTGGTCCTGGAAGGCGGGTAGACACACCGCCGGATTATTTGTATCAGCGCGCACCGCCTGCAGGGTGATGGTTTTTGCGCCAGGATTCATATTCGAATCCTTGCCCGAGATCTGGGTCGGTATCGACAGGTTCCCGTCAGTGTCATTATTGAAGATAAAACCGGAATCGTAGAAGGTCAGGTCCGGGTCCTCGCTGGCCAGTGCAGTACCGGTTTGCTCGGTAGCCGTGCCGTCTGTGACATTGAGGCTGAGAGTTTCGGGGATGCTAAGCGGGTTAGTGTAGTTGAAAGCCAGCTCAACGCTGGTCTCGCCACTCGGAAACGTATACGCGGCCACACCATCGCCAGGCGTTGCATCGATCAGTGTCCCGCTTCCGGAAACAATTCCCGACCAGGTACCGCGGTTCGTGCTCGTCGAGAGGGTAATTGTGATATTGCCGGGGTCCACCGGGGTATGCGAGGGATCGTGTGCAGTAATGGTAACCGGGATGCTGGTACAGGTGACACCGTTTCCAGGATGACTGATGGCATAGTGCGACAGGCTGACCGTGCTGAAACAGGTCGATACCGTTGCGACCTGCGCGGCGACCGTCGGCGTGTAGATGAGCTGCGTGTCTTCGCCGATCTCGATATCGCCGCCGCCGATGATGGCGCCGGTGATCACGGCGTCCTCCTCGATCTCGATATCACCCGAGTTCGGGCCGTAGATGACACCGGTGTAATTCAGTTCCTTGCCGTCGGCATTGAACACGGCACCGGGGTAGAGAAACATGACGAAGTCCGCGGCACTGCCGCCATTGTTGATCGTCAGGTTGTTGCCACCGCTGCTGTTGAACTCGGTGCGGATGTAGATCCTGACCATGCCGTTGGTGATGATGTTTACGTTGTCCCGATTGACGATAAAGTCATCGATGAAATAAATACCGGCCTCGAAGGTCAGGGTAACGTTGCGGCCGACCTGCAGGCGGTCGATATAGAATGGCCCGCCGCCGGTGAAGGTGACGATGCTGTTGTTGCCCAGCGTGATGTCATCAAAGCTGGCCTGTACGGCGCTGTTGATGGTCTGGGTGCCGGACAAATTGAGATCCGTGCTGCCGGTGCCCGGGAAGGTAGCCGGTTCGATGGGCGGCAGGGTCTGGCTGGCCGTGACCACGTTTCCGTCGGTTTGCACCGCGTTGCCGTTGTTGTCGCCCTCCTCAACGGTCGAGGTGGTGGTGCCGTTGTTGATCGTGACGTCCTCGTCGATATCCACATCACTGCCACCGTACACCGGGTAGGTGTTGGGGATCGGGCCGCAACCGCTGACAACAGGCGTGCAGGGATGGGTGTCGTTCATGACGCCGATGACCTGGGCGGTACTCAGTGCGGTCGCGTAGATGCGCGCCTCGTCGATGAAGCCGGAGAAATAATAGCTGCGGCCGGTATCGTTGCCGATGGTGAACGGATCGTTGTTGGCGCGCAGCGTCGTGGACGAGAAGCTCTGCTGCGCGGCAATGGCACCGTTAACGTAGAGTGTGAGCTGGTTGCCGGCGAACACGAGTGCGACGTGGGTCCAGGTATCCAGCGTGGGCAAGCTGGTCTGGATCTCCTGGCCGGAAGTGGGATCGCCATTGAAGGTCATGGCGCGGCCCTTGAGGACACCGTTTTCCGAGAAGATCCCCATCTGCGCACGCCCCGCCCCGCCACCGTGGACGGACTTGGACATGACCTGGCGGATGCCACCGCTCCAGGTCTGCGGGCGGATC
>JASFME010000072.1:0-9605 GCA_050117725.1 Granulosicoccaceae bacterium
GAAAAAGGCAGTGACCAGAAAAAAAGTTGCGAAGAAAGCCGCGAGCAAGAAAACCGCTGCAAAGAAGAAACCTGCGGCGAAGAAGACCGTGAGCAAGAAAACCGCTGCAAAGAAGAAACCTGCGGCGAAGAAGACCGTGAGCAAGAAAACCGCTGCAAAGAAGACTGCGGCGAAGAAGACTGCGGCGAAGAAGGCCGTGAGCGAGAAAACCGCAAGCAAGAAGAAGGCTGCGGCAAAACCATCGTCTGTGAAGAAGTCGACAGGCAAGTCCTCCGCAGGCATAAAGAAGGCTGTAAGTGTGAGTAAATCTACCCTGCCGGACGTTCCGGACATGGACCCGAATCTCGAGGTTCGGCCACTGTACGGCGAACCGTACAAGATCAAAAAAGGCGAGGAGTACATGAACCCGGAAATGACCGAACATTTCCGCGAAATCCTTCTTGCCTGGAAACATGAACTCATGGAAGAAGTCGACCGCACCCTGCACCACATGCAGGACGAAGCGGCCAATTTCCCTGATCCGAATGATCGCGCCAGTCAGGAAACCGACTTCAGCCTCGAATTGCGTGCCCGTGACAGAGAACGCAAACTCATCAAGAAAATCGACGAGTCCATAGATGCGCTTGATGAACAGGAATACGGGTATTGCGAAGTCTGTGGTGTCGAAATCGGCGTGCGTCGCCTCGAAGCACGACCAACCGCAACCCAATGCATCGACTGCAAGACCCTCGATGAAATTCGTGAAAGACAAATGGGTTAATCAGTCTTCTTATATGAATAACAAAACGGCGATGCCTTATGGCTTCGCCGTTTTTGTTCCGGACACATGAACAGTCCCCAGCATTATGTCGGCCGATTCGCCCCTTCCCCGACCGGACCGTTGCACTTCGGTTCGTTACTTGCGGCAGTCGCAAGTTATCTTGACGCACGCGCCAACCAGGGTCGCTGGCTGGTACGCATGGATGATCTCGATCAGCCGCGCTGCGTGAAAGGTGCCGATAGCGAAATACTGAAAACACTCGAGGCGTACGGCCTGTACTGGGATGGCGAGGTAATGTACCAGAGCCAGCGCCAGACCGCCTATGAAGCTGCCCTTGAACAGTTACAGCAGGACAAGCTCGTGTATGCCTGTGGCTGTACGCGCAGGGAGATTGCCGACATCGCCCATGCAGGCATCGAGGGGCCGGTATATCCGGGCACCTGCCGGCCGGGCTTGCCCGCCGGCAAGACAGCTCGCAGTATCCGCCTGTGCACGCCGGATGAAATCATCGTGCTGCAGGATCGCATTCAGGGCGAGATCAAACAGCATGTGCAGCAACAGGTGGGTGACTTTATTATCCGCCGCGCCGATGGCCTGTTTGCCTATCAACTAGCGGTGGTCGTCGATGATGCCGAACAGCAAATTACCGATATCGTGCGGGGCAGCGATCTGCTTGCCTCGACCCCGCGTCAGATCAGTCTGCAACGTCTGCTTGGTATGAACACACCCCGCTACGCGCACCTGCCGGTTGCAGTGAATTCTGTGGGAAACAAGCTCAGCAAACAGACGCATGCCCACCCCATAGATAATCGCCAGGGCCGTGACACATTAGTCCAGGTTATGCGTTTTCTGAACCAGCCTGTCAGCGATGACATGCCCCGGATGACACTGGGTGAATTCTGGCCAGAGGCCATTGCCCGCTGGCAGGCTGACAGGATTCCGGCAACCCTGCACTTGCCCTCGCCGATGGAATAACACGATTCCTTATATATAGGGTAGACTTGAGCGTATGACGATGACTTACCAGCAAGCCATGCAGGGCAAATTCACCGGCATCATGACATGGACCGATCTTGATGCGCTATGGCAACGCATCCGCGACAGCGAGTCACCGTGGTATGTGTACGACACGGAAGGTTCGCCGCCTGAAGCACCACTCGCCCCTGAACAGCTGGCACAACAACTCGGGGTTATCGACCGGGAATTGCATACGCGCCATGAGCACGACTACTGCGGCATCGTCTATGCCGATAAACCGGCACAACCCAGCTTTATAAAAGTATATGACCCGGACAACCTCGGGGTGGTCTGCGGCTACAGCGACAATCCGCCATTGCCAAGATGGGTGCTGTCACACATGCCGCCGGCACAACTTGAGCAGATCAAACCCAAACCCTCTGGCTGGCGCCGCTGGATACCCGGTGCCTTCTAGTCCTGTATGTCGGCAATGCATGGACAGCGAGTAGACAGTTCGTTTCACCCTGCCTGGTGGCTGCCGGGTGGCCACCTGCAAACTCTCTGGGCAAGTCTGGTGCGACGCGCACCACGCATTACGCTGCGGCGTGAACGCCTTGAACTGGCTGACGGTGATTTTCTCGACCTCGACTGGACACCCGGAGAAAGCGGGCCAATTGTACTGATCCTGCATGGCCTGCAGGGTTCCTCGAATTCCCCCTACGCCCGTGGCCTTATGGCCGCCTGCCATGCCCGTGGCTGGCGTGCCGTGGTGATGCACTTTCGCGGTTGCAGTGGCGAACCAAACCGTCTGCCACGTGCCTACCATTCCGGCGAGACCACGGACCTTGCCAGTGTCATCGCTATATTAAAAAAGCGCGAACCCGGTACACCTGTCGTGGCAGTCGGTTACTCCCTGGGCGGTAATGTTCTGCTGAAATGGCTTGCTGAGCGCGACACAACACATCCGGTCGAAGCTGCTGTTGCCGTATCGGTACCTTACCTCCTCGATCAGGGGGCAAAGCGCCTCAACCAGGGCATATCGCGCCTCTACCAGGGCCACCTGATGAGCAGCCTGATCAAATCGATTGTTAACAAACGGCACATCCTCGATGGACACATCGAACTTGACCGGGTACGCAAACTGCGGCGCATTTATGATTTCGACGATATCGTCACAGCCCCTTTGCACGGTTTTGCCAGTGCAGACAATTACTACAAGCTATGCAGTAGTCGCCCGGTGCTGTCTGCCATCGATTTACCAACCCTGCTACTCCATGCGCGCAATGATCCGTTCATGACCCCGGCGTGTGTACCCGCGGCGCATGAACTGTCTGCGTCGACACGTCTGGAAATCAGTGATGATGGCGGGCACGTTGGGTTTGTCAGCGGCAATTGGCCGTGGCGCGCACGTTACTGGCTGGAGAACAGGATCATGGCCTTCCTCGCTGAACACCTTGCCGACAAGACAGGCACCGGGCAGATGGTACAGGATGTTCCCTTTATCAATAACACGGGGTAGGCTAGGCAATATGAAATTGACCAGGCACACTCCTTCCCGCTTCGCCTCGGGCCTTGTTATCAGCCTGCTGTTGCTGCTTTGTTTCCAGACCGTGATGGCGAGCACGTTTGCCGAAGGGGTGCTTGCCTACAATAACCGCGAGTATCGCCGTGCCCTCGATAGCTGGCTGCCGCTGGCCGAACAGGGACACGTACTGGCACAGACTCTGGTGGGCTCACTGTATGCCTATGGTGAGGGCATCAAGCGTAACGATGCCGAGGCTGCGAAGTGGTTTGAGCGTGCCGCACAGGCCGGCTCAGCACAGGCCCAGTACAATCTCGGCATCCTGTATGAGAATGGCTGGGGGGTTGAGAAGGATCTTGCACAGGCCCGGCACTGGTACCAGCAGGCAGCTGACCAGGGCCGCAAGGATGCCGCCAGCCGTTATGCGCTGATCGCCGACATGGTGTCAGAGCCAACCCTGCATCCCGAAGCGCAACAACCAGCGGAGAATCCGACCGGCACGACTCCCTTGATGCCACACATCCCGATTCCTGAAGCAGTTAGCAAACCCGCGCAACAAGTGGACGGGCCCAGTGGCGCATCGGGCAATGATTGGCTGGTCGAACAACCTGCAGGCCACTATACCCTGCAGTTGATCGCCAGTTCCGATCGACAACTGCTCGGAAACAATATTGCCAGCCTGAACCTGGCAGGTAAGGACTATGCCATTATCGAATCACGTCGTGATAATAAAAGCTGGTATGCCCTGATCTATGGCAGTTATGCAACAATTGGCGACGCCAGGCAGGCGCTGCACAGCCTGCCCGGCTCACTGCGTCATTCTCAGCCATGGATACGTTCATTCGCCGACATCAAGTCATCGCGCGAACAGGCCGGTCTGGCCATTACATCCCCCTGATACCCTGCTGCTAAAAGTTTTCCGGGTACAAAACGTAAAACAAAAAAGGAGCCATCAGGCTCCTTTTCGTCGATACTTGTGAGTCAGGCTCAGCCTTCGTCAACCGCCTTCATACTCAGGCGGATACGACCCTGCTTGTCGACCTCAAGCACCTTGACCTTGATAATGTCGCCTTCAGACAGCTTGTCACTGACCTTCTCTACACGCTCGGTGGAAATCTGCGAAATATGTACGAGACCATCCTTGCCAGGCAGGATGGTAACGAAGGCACCGAAGTCCATCAGTTTGGCAACCTTGCCTTCATAGACCATACCAACTTCAACATCGGCAGTGAGCTGTTCGATACGGCGACGCGCTTCCAGCGCGGCAGAACTATCAACAGAAGATACCTTGACCATACCATCGTCAGTAATGTCGATGCTGGTGCCGGTTTCTTCGGTCAGGGAACGGATCGTTGCACCACCCTTGCCGATCACGTCACGGATCTTGTCCGGGTTGATCTTGAAGGTCAACATGCGAGGTGCAAACTCGGATATTTCTTCGCGCGGCTTGTCGAGGACCCTGGCCATTTCACCGAGGATATGGATACGGGCATCATAAGCCTGTGTCAGGGCGATCTCCATGATCTCACGGGTAATACCCTCGATCTTGATATCCATCTGCAGCGCGGTTACACCTTCAGTAGAACCGGCGACCTTGAAATCCATGTCACCAAGGTGATCTTCGTCACCAAGGATATCAGTCAGAACGGCGAAGCGATCGCTTTCCTTGATCAGGCCCATGGCGATACCGGCAACCGGCGACTTGAGCGGGACACCTGCGTCCATCATCGCCAGACTGGAACCACATACCGAGGCCATTGAGCTGGAGCCGTTGGATTCTGTAATTTCCGACACCACACGGATCGAGTACGGGTATTCAGCCATATCCGGCATGACGCCCAGAACACCACGCTTGGCAAGGCGACCGTGACCGACTTCACGACGGCCCGGGCTGCCGACACGACCGGTTTCGTTCACACTGAACGGCGGGAAGTTGTAATGCAGCATGAATGGTTCTTTGCGTTCGCCTTCGATGGCATCAATGACCTGTGCGTCACGCTGTGTACCCAGTGTGGTGACAACCAGTGCCTGCGTCTCGCCACGGGTAAACAATGCTGAACCATGGGTACGGGGTAAAACACCGGTGCGAACCGTAATCGGGCGAACGGTCTTGGTATCACGACCATCGATACGCGGGTGGCCGTCAAGGATACGAGAACGAACAATTTCTTTTTCCAGTGAGCTGAAGGCGTCGGAAATCTGATCCGCACTGTAACCTTCCTCACCTTCGGCTGCAGCGAGCTTTTCAATCGTCGCGGCACGGACTTCATCGACACGTGAATAACGGGCCAGCTTCTCGGCAATCTGGTAAGCCTCGGTCAAACCTTCGCTTGCCGCCTCTTTAACGAGCTTGGCCAGCGTTTCATCCCTGGCAGGTGCACTCCAGTCCCATTTGACTATGTTGGCTTCCGCAGCAAACTCGTTGATGGCATTGATAGCAACCTGCATCTGGTCATGTCCAAAGACAACCGCGTCGAGCATCACCTGTTCCGGCAGGCAGTTGGCTTCGGATTCCACCATGAGGACCGCGTTGCCGGTACCGGCGACGACGAGGTTGAGATCTGATGTTTCAGTCTCGGCCATGTCCGGGTTGAGGATGTAATTGCCATCCTTGTAACCGACGCGGGCAGCAGCAATCGGGCCGTTAAACGGTGCACCAGACAACACCAGTGCCGCCGAAGCACCGATCATCGCCGGGATGTCGGCCGGTATTTGCGGGTCAAGTGACATGACCGTCGCAATTACCTGTACTTCGTTGGTAAAGCCTTTCGGGAACAGCGGGCGAATCGGACGATCGATAAGACGCGAGGTCAGTGTTTCATTTTCTGAAGGACGACCTTCGCGACGGAAGAAACCGCCCGGGATTTTACCGGCCGCGTAGGTACGCTCCTGGTAATTGACCGTTAACGGGAAAAAATCGCGACCTGCATCGGCCTCTTTTTGCGCAACGGCGGTCACCATAACGACGGTGTCGCCCATGCTCACCATGACTGCACCACTGGCCTGGCGTGCGATTTCTCCTGTTTCCAGGGTGACTGTGTGTTTCCCGAACTCGAACGATTTCTTGATAGGTGTCACTGCTAATTCCTTAAAGACTTGCTGCGTGTATTGAATGTTATTCTGGCTATAACGCTTACTTTCTCAGGCCAAGACGGGAAATCAGATCGCGGTAACGACCGACGTCCTTGCGCTTGATGTAATCAAGCAGCTTGCGGCGCTTGTTAACCATCTTCAACAGACCCTGGCGGGAATGGTGATCGTGGATGTGTTGCTTGAAATGCTGCGACAGATCGTTAATGCGGGCAGACAACAGGGCAACCTGGACTTCCGGGGAACCGGTGTCGGCATTGCCGCGTGCGTAGTCGCTGACGATCTGCGCTTTTTGTTCAGTATTGATGCTCATCTATCCATTACTCCAAACGTTTGGTTCAGCTCTCACGTGAGGCCGCGTATTGTAAACTGCAAGCCCCGGTCGAACAAGGAAAAATTGAGAAAATTCCATAGCTTCAGGCCGATTTGGCGAGGTGCATGAGCCGCTTCGGTGCGACCCGGCCGTCATCGAGAATCTGGCCGATGCCGAAAAAACCGTCACTGTCATACAGGCGGACAAGCCCGTCAGCGGGTGCCTGCGAAACCTGTACCGGCTGGCCCTGTTTCAGGTAAAACGCCAGGTTTTCCGACAAGTCCACTACCGGCCAGTCTGTCAGCGCCGAATCCACGGGCTGCAAACAGCCCATCAGGGCCTCCGGCCCCTGGTCCTGCCGGCTGCGCAATTCATCCAGAGTCAGCATGTCCTGTTCACCGTATGGCCCCAGCCCGATGCGGCGCAGCATCTCGACATGTGCCCCGCAACCCAGCTCGTGGCCGATATCCTCAACAAGTGTACGGATATAGGTGCCGCGGGAACAGCTCACAGCCAACTCGAGCGTGTCTTCGCTGAAACCGAGCAATTCCAGGCTGTAGATCGTCACCCGGCGCGGTTCACGTTCGATCTCGACGCCCTGTCGGGCCAGTTTATAGAGCGGCTGGCCCTTGTGCTTGAGTGCCGAGAACATCGGCGGGATCTGCTCAATCTCTCCCGTAAAGCGAGTCAGGACTGTTTCGATGGCGCGGCGCTCGAGTGGCGGCACTGCCCGGGTCTCGATCACCTCGCCCTCGGTGTCACCGGTGCTCGTGACCTGACCGAGGCGGGCCGTGGTGCGATAATGCTTCATCGCATCGAATAAATAACTGGAAATCTTGGTGGCCTCGCCAAAGCAGATGGGCAACAGGCCGGTAGCGAGCGGGTCGAGGCTGCCGGTGTGCCCGGCCTTGCGGGCATTGAAAATACGTTTGACGATCTGCAGGGCCTTGTTCGAACTCAGCTCCAGTGGCTTGTCGAGCACGATGATGCCGCTGATATCACGGCCACGATTACGGCGTCCCATGCTGTTTATTCACCTTCAGGATCGGTATCTGCAGAGTGCTTGAGCCCGGCAAGGAGCTTGTCCATCTGCATGCCGCGCTCAATGGATTCATCGTAGGAAAACTTCAGTTCGGGAATGTGGCGCATACGCATGCGACTACCCAGTTCATGACGCAGGAAACCGGCCGCATGATTAAGTGCCTCAACGACATCATGCCGGTGTGCATCATCGAGCGTGGTGACGTAGACGTGCGCATACGCAAGATCGCGTGTCACCTCAACGCCGGTAATGCTAACCATGTGCACACGCGGATCCTTGATCTCACGCTGGATCAACATGGCCAGCTCACGCTGAATCTGATCAGCAACACGCTGGCTGCGCGGGTATTCCTTGGGCATGAATAGTGGTTAACCTGCCGATACGCTAGTTAAATCAGATCTTACGTTCAACCAGAACGCGCTCGTAGACCTCGATCTGGTCGCCCGGCTTGACGTCATTGTAGTTCTTCACACCGATACCGCACTCCGTCCCGGATTTCACTTCATTGACGTCGTCCTTGTGGCGCCGCAGTGATTCCAGCTCACCTTCGTAAATCACCACATCATCACGCAATACGCGGATCGGGTTGGCGCGCTTGACTGTACCTTCAACCACCATACAACCGGCGATCGCACCCAGTTTTGATGAGCGGAATACATCACGCACTTCTGCCAAACCAATGATCTCGTCCTTGTAGACAGGCTTGAGCATGCCAAGAATCGAGCTCTTGATAAGGTCAATCACGTCATAGATGACACTGAAGTAGTGCAGGTCAATGTCTTCCTCTGCAATCAGCTTCTTGGCCGTGTTATCTGCACGCACATTGAAACCAATGATAATCGCGCCGGACGCAAGTGCCAGCTGGGCATCTGATTCGGTAATGCCGCCCACCCCGCTGGACACGATTTTCACAGTAACTTCTTCGCCAGACAATTTGGACAATGATTCGGTCAATGCTTCTGCGGAACCCTGCACATCGGCCTTCAAGACGATATTCAGTGCTGTCTTCTGGCCTTCACCCATTTGCGAGAACATGTTTTCAAGCTTGGCGGCCTGCTGGCGCTGCAGCTTCTGATCGCGCAGGCGGGACTGACGGAACTCGGCAACTTCGCGCGCCTTGCGCTCACTCTCGACGACCAGCATATCGTCACCGGCATCCGGCGTGCCTGACAGGCCCAGGATCTCGACCGGGATGGAAGGACCGGCAGACTCAATCTGCTTGCCATTTTCATCAATCATGGCACGCACACGTCCAAACTCCTGGCCGGTCAGAATGATATCGCCCTTCTTCAGTGTTCCATTCTGTACAAGCACCGTTGCGACAGCACCACGGCCCTTGTCGAGCCGGGATTCAACCACGACACCACTGGCCGGTGCATCTTCAACCGCCTGCAATTCAAGTACTTCAGCCTGCAGCAGAACGGCATCGAGCAACGCATCCACACCGTCACCTGAATGCGCCGATACCTTGACGAACATGATATCGCCGCCCCATTCTTCAGGGATAACCTCTTCGGCAACCAGCTCCTGGCTGACACGGTTCGGGTCTGCTTCAGGCTTGTCCATCTTGTTGATGGCAATAATGATCGGCACGCCGGCTGCACGCGCGTGCTGGATGGCTTCTTTGGTTTGCGGCATTACGCCGTCATCGGCGGCAACGACAATAATGACAATATCAGTGACCTTGGCGCCACGGGCGCGCATCGCGGTAAACGCGGCATGGCCCGGTGTATCGAGAAACGTAATCATGCCCTTGTCGGTTTCTACGTGATATGCACCGATGTGCTGGGTAATGCCACCCGCCTCACCGGCTGCGACACGTGAACGTCGGATATAATCGAGCAATGAGGTCTTGCCATGGTCGACATGGCCCATGATGGTGACCACAGGTGCACGGTGCACCTTTTCACCTTCATGCTCC
>JASFME010000073.1:0-9531 GCA_050117725.1 Granulosicoccaceae bacterium
CCTGCAGAAAGTCCTGCAAGGCGACCTGTCCGTGCTGGACTAGCTA
The DNA here is from genome assembly GCA_050117725.1 of Granulosicoccaceae bacterium. Lineage (GTDB taxonomy): Bacteria > Pseudomonadota > Gammaproteobacteria > AKS1 > AKS1 > JASFJH01. The sequence goes on from JASFME010000073.1 coordinate 47, forward strand.
TGGTCTGCACCTGACATGGAAAACTGAACTGGTTTTACCCACCACAAGCGAATGTTTTCGATCCTGCTCACCCGGTTTTAGATGGTTGTTTGGAATTACTAGCGTTTATTTATTCGAAGTATTGATATAGACAATGAGGATTAAATGAAATTAACAGCAATTTTTCCATTTTTGGGCTGGTTCAAATTATCTACAAAGGAGAGTATCAAGGCGGACTTTCTGGCCGGTTTGACAGGCGCTGTTATCGTTCTGCCACAGGGTGTGGCTTTTGCCACTATTGCCGGGTTACCACCGGAATACGGACTGTATACCGCAATGGTCACGCCCATTATTGCGGCGTTGTTTGGATCCTCATTTCATCTCGTCTCCGGTCCCACAACAGCGATATCTATCGTTGTTTTTTCCGCAGTCAGTCGTTATGCAGAAGTGGGTACCCCTGAATTTGTCAGCATGGCACTAACGCTTACTTTCCTGGCTGGCGTGTATCAGCTTGCATTCGGACTGGCGCGACTTGGTGCATTGGTAAACTTTGTTTCCCATACAGTGGTTATAGGTTTTACTGCTGGTGCGGCGATTTTAATTGCCACCAGTCAAATGAAAAGTATTACAGGCATACATATCCCGAAAGGTGAGTCCTTTCTTCATACATGGTCTGACCTGTTTCAGTCATGGGGGAGTATTAACTACTACCTGGTTTCTATAGCATTGATCACCTTGCTAACTGCCATTCTTGCGAGGAAGTATCTGCCAAAAGTGCCCAATCTGCTGCTTGGAATGGTCGTCGGAAGTGTTGTCGCGATATTGTTCAAAAGTTATACGGGTGACATCAAGCTTGTCGGGGAAATACCTGCGCAGTTGCCACCGCTTTCTACGCCGACTTTCTCCCTGGCCACCTTCAAGATGCTGGCGCCTGAAGCATTTGCTGTTGCGCTACTTGGTCTTATTGAAGCCGTATCGATAAGTCGCGCAATAGCAACAAAATCCAACCAAAGAATTGACTCTAACCAGGAGTTTATTGGCCAGGGCATGTCGAATATGTTCGGCAGTTTTTTATCCAGTTACGCGGGTTCTGGTTCATTCACTCGTTCCGGTATTAATTATGAAGCCGGCGCAAAAACGCCGCTTTCTGCTATTTTTGCCGCTGTCGCTCTGATGGTGATCGTTCTGTTGATTGCACCATTGACTGCCTATCTGCCGCTGGCGGCAATGGGCGGTATTATCCTGCTCGTGGCTTATAACCTGATAGATTTTCACCATATATCCAAAATACTAAAATTCAGCAGACCGGAATCGGCAATTTTGTTGACGACTTTTCTGGCCACCTTGTTCCTTGAACTGGAGTTTGCCATCTATCTCGGCGTGTTATTGTCACTGGTGCTGTTTTTGGCCAAGACATCAACGCCGAACATCACCACGCTATCCATTGACAGAACTGATGAAAATGAAAAGGGCAAGTTGATCAATATTAACAAGAAGCCGATCAAGCAGTGCCCGCAATTGAAAATTATCAGAATTGATATGTCCATCTATTTCGGCTCCATCAATCATATACAGAAACGTATTACACAGATTGTGGATAATGAGCGCATTCATCATATTTTAATTGTCGCTAGTGGTATAAACTTTATCGATCTGGCAGGTGCCGAGGCCCTGGTGGCAGAAAGCAATCGACTGAAGAAGCTGAATGGCGGCCTTTACTTTGTGGGTCTGAAATCATCGGTTTATGAATTTGCTGCAGCATCATGCTTTATCAGGCAGATAGGTGGTGATCACTTTTTTGACACCAAAAAAGAAGCGATTCATAGTATTTATAAACGCCTGGACAAAGATGTCTGTTCTACCTGTCAGGCACTTATCTTCAGAGAGTGTCTATAGGATCCGAAGAATCGCGCACAATCCGGGCTTCCGGGCTGGTGACATACTTTAATCTTCGAGGGTAATTCGCCAGAAATACGCATGGTTGACCAGCCCCGCTAGCAACAAATAACTTCATTTAACGAGTTAGCTATAAAGGGCGTCTTATGGACTTCAAGATATTGCTAACGGTCTTTACGGCCGTGTTTATTGCCGAACTTGGCGACAAGACCCAACTGGCGACATTACTTTTCGCAGCGGACAAGGAGGTGAGCAAGTTGACCGTTTTCGTCGGCGCCTCGCTGGCGCTGGTGGCGGCCTCGGCTATAGGGGTGTTGGCAGGGGGTGTTATCTCGCAATATGTAAGTGAAAAATATCTGCATTACGTGGCGGGTGCAGGCTTTATCGGTATTGGCATCTGGACGCTGCTAAAGGCGTGAGCCACCGTTGCCCTCACGCCGCCCGATCTATACAGCGTCATGAGTGGAAAATAGCGCCAGAGAGGAATATTCTCAAATGAAGCGTGATCACTTCGTCTTTTTCACGGTGACAGGAGAATAATGATGAACGACATGAGCAAGAAGGAACTCTACCAGAAGAAGATGCAGGCCAGACTGGACGAATGGAAGGCAGAGATCGATGTGCTCAAGGCCAGGGCATCACAGGCCAGCACAGACCTTCAGATGGAAATGCACGAGCACATCACAGAGCTGGAAGACAGGATGGACGCCGCCAGGGTGAAATTGTCTTCACTTGCCGAGGCAAGTGAAGACAACTGGGAATCGCTCAAGGTAGATATCGAAGCCCGCTGGGAATCGTTGAAGATCAGGGTACGCGGCTTGGTAGATAAATTCAGGGGCTAATCCTGTTCCGCATGCGCATATAGCGGCAACCGCGCAACGGCTGTCGCTGTCCATGCCACCTCAATAACCCTTCAGGGTATCCTGTATCGGATTGTCGGAATCATTCGCTGGCGGCGATGGCTGCCTGACGGCCGGCGGTGTGGCGGGTGCTGGTTCTGCATCCTGTTCCGGTAACGTGATCTCGACCTGGGCCTGTTCCCGCAGGCTGGCGATATAATCTTCGATCTGCCGGCGTTTCAGGACATCGGCGACACGATCGCGTACCTGTTCATACGGTGGTGGAGGTGACTCACGGGTATCCTCGACATAAATGACATGCCAGCCAAAGCGGGTTTTGACCGCAGCGGGTGTGCTCTGACCTTTTTGCAGGCCTTCCACCGCAGCCTTGAATTCAGGCAGCATGTCATGCGGGCTGAGCCAGCCCAGATCGCCACCCTTTTCAGCAGAGGGCCCTGTGGAGTGTTTTTTCGCAAGCGTGGCGAAATCCTGTTTGCCCTGCGTCAGCTCGGCAATGAGTTTTTCAGCTGTCGCCTGGTCGTCGCTGAGAATATGACGCAGCCTGTATTCACGCAGTGTCAGGCGCTCCATACGGGATTCATAGTCGGCACGCATTTCATCATCAGTGAGCGGGTTACTGCGAATGTATTCGCGAAACGCGGCGCTGGCCAGCACATTACGGCGCTGCAAGGCCAGTTGCGTGGCAACATCCGGTGTTTTGTCGATGCTCTTGCGCAGGGCGTCCTGAATAACAAGTTCGAAATTAATCAGCTCCTCGAGTACCTGGGCACGATCGACCTTGTCACGCTGCCCCGGCAGTGAGGCATTACGTTGTTGTACATAGGCATCGAGCAGTTGTTCGCCAATGGGCGTACCGTCGACCATGGCTACGACCTTGTCACCGGGCAGGCTTGCAGCGCTGCTGTCAGTGGCGGGACGCGTCTCGGCCGGTTTATCGCTGTTATCATTGCATGCACTGATGATGATGCTGCCGGCCAGCAATACAAGCAGCAGGCCGGTATGTTTGATGTAATGCATATCCTCTCCAGGCCCGGTGTCGCGGGATCGTCTTGTTTTATAATTCTTCAGGTGTGTAGGCGCTGATACTCAGGGCATGAATATCGGTTTGCATAAGTTCACCCATTGCCTCATAGACCATGCGGTGGCGCTGGATGAGCGTCTTGCCGCTAAACTTGTCAGAGACAATACTGACATTGAAATGACCCTTGCCGGATTTCGCGCCGGCATGACCGGCATGCAGGTGGCTCTCATCCTCGATTTCGATGGATTCCGGATCAAAGGCCGCCTGCAGGCGCTTGCGCATTTCTTCGATACGTGCGGTGTTATCTGTCATGGCAATACTTTCTTGAAGGGTTTGACGGTAAGGTTGGCGTAGACGCCGGCCTCCATGTACGGGTCGGTATCTGCCCAGTCCCGGGCATCCTGCAACGAGGTGAACTCGGCAACCACGAGGCTGCCGCTGAAGCCGGCCGGCCCGGGATCTTCACTGTCGATTGCCGGGTGCGGGCCGGCCAGTAACAGGCGCCCGGCATCTTTCAGGGCCTGCAGGCGTTCGAGGTGCGCCGGGCGGGCGGCGAGCCGCTTTTCCAGGCTGTTTTCTATGTCTTCACTGATGATGGCGTAATACATAGCTGCAAGCTATCCTTCACTCTTGTTCTGGTTGTCACGCATTTCCGCCTCGCCATGGCGGGCAATGTACACACTCTGTATCACAATAAAGACAATGGTCAGTCCCAGCATACCGAAGGTTTTGAAGTTCAACCAGGTCTCATCATCGTAATTGTATAAAACATACAGGTTGATAAAGCCCATCGCGGTAAAAAAGGCCACCCAGGCAAGATTGAGTTTGCGCCAGACATGCTCGGGGGCATTCACGGCATGTCCCATCATACGTTTGACAAGGTTGTGTTTGCCAAAGAACTCGCTACCGAGAAACACCGCTGCAAACACCCATTCCAGGATTGTTGTTTTCCACTTGATGTAGAAGGCGTCATCGAGAGCAATGGTGATGCCACCAAACACGCTGATCAGGGCCAGCGTGATCAGGTGCATTTTTTCGAAGCGGCGGTTTTTGATCCAGAAGATCGTTACCTGCAGGACCGTGGCGGCGATACCGGCCTCGGTCGCAATCACCATGTCCTTGCCGCCGAGGTGATAGGCGGCAAAGAAAATAATAATCGGAAAAAAATCGAACAGCATTTTCATTGCAAAGGGTCCTGTCTAGTGCAGTGTTTGTGGTTTGTGGCACTGCTTGAAATAGTCTTCCATTACCTCGCGTACCTGCGGTGGGTAATTGATAATATCCATCTGTTTCATGCCTTCGGCAAAAAACTCGGCAACGTCATCGGGGATATTATGCATGAGAGTGGCAAATGATGTGCGCATGAGTTCCGGATTATGTGAACGTGTCGCGATAATGCCATAATTCAGGTTAAGCAGGCGCCAGGGGCGGCCCGGGTTGGTGTTGTCGAGGTCCTGCTTGATGTGTGGCGCAACGGCATTGATGATGTTGGCCGCATGCCGGCTCATGACCTCGAGTTGTTCCGGCTCGGTCGCATGATTGGCGACGTTGGCGAGGGCATCGACAATTGGTTCGAGGACGCGGATTTCGCCGTCGTGATCGGCGACCCACAGGCCGAACAGGATCTGTGCCTCGATCAGGCGCGCATACGCTTCATCCAGCCCGCATTCCTGCACCGCGGCCTGCAATTCACTGATCAACTGCGTGCCATGTTCGCCCAGGTCACTGATTTCATCGTGGCTCAGGTTGGCGGGGGCCGCGGAAATGGCTTGCAGGATGCGCGTGAAATGTGCAATTGCCTGTTTCAGCTGCGCCACATCAAGATAGTCGGGCACACTGACACCGCCCTGTGCGACGTGGGCGAGCAGCATATCCCGGCAGGATTCGATGCAATTGAGCAGCATTCCACTGTTGGTATCTGGCATCTGCCGTAAATCCCTAGTTTTTGATTCGTGTTTTGCTCCGGGCACTATACAATGTGCCCCCATTATGCGCATTGACCTGCACAGCCATTCTACCGTGTCCGACGGCACGCTCACGCCTGCCGCGCTGGTTGCGCACGCCCGCGCGCAAAATCTGGATGTACTGGCACTGACCGACCATGATGTGGTGGATGGTATTCAGGCCGCTCAACAAGCAGCGGGGAGTGCGCTGTACATTGTGCCGGGCGTCGAGATTTCCGTGAGCTGGCGTGGCCAGACCGTACACATCGTGGGGCTGCATGTCGACCCCGAACATCCCGGTTTATTGCAAGGCTTGGCCGGCTTGCGCGAGTTTCGTGTCTGGCGGGCACAGGAGATCGCGCGGCGGCTGGCGAAAAAAGGCGTGCCGGGCGCGCTCGAAGGTGCACAGGCCTGGGCAAGCGGTAGCCTGATCGGCCGCACCCATTTTGCCCGGTTCCTGGTCGAACATGGCTATTGTGAATCGCTGCGCGAGGTCTTCAAACGCTACCTCGTGCGCGGCAAGCCCGGTTACGTGCCCGGCCAGTGGGCCAGCCTTGAAGACGCGGTCGGCTGGATCCGTGACGCCGGCGGGGTGGCAGTGATCGCGCACCCGGCCCGCTACCGGCTCACCGCGACGCGCCTGCGTGCCCTGATCGCTGACTTCCAGGCGTGTGGCGGCGAGGGCTTAGAGGTCGTCTCCGGCAGCCACAGCCGTGACGAGGTACTGGCTATGGCGGAGCACAGCCGACGTCATGGCCTGTTGGCCTCGTGCGGTTCGGACTATCACGGCCCGGAAAACCCGTGGGTCGAACTGGGCCGGCTGGCAGCCTTGCCCGAAGACCTCGTACCGGTCTGGCACAGCCCGAACTGGCGTGGTCCGGTCGAGGCAGCTGTATGAGCCAGTATTTTGTGATTCATCCGGACAACCCGCAGCGGCGCCTGATCCGCCAGGCGGTGGATATCATCCGTGATGGGGGCCTGATCGCCTATCCGACCGACTCGAGCTATGCGCTGGGCTGTCAAATTGGCGATAAAACAGCGATGGAACGCCTGCGCGCGATTCGTCGTGTCAGCAAACGGCATAACTTCACGCTGCTCTGCCGTGATTTGTCCGAGATCGCGACCTATGCTCGGGTCGATAACACCAGTTACCGTCTGCTCAAGCAGCTCACACCCGGCCCCTATACCTTCATCTTCAAGGCGACACGCGAGGTGCCGCGCCGCCTCCAGCACGAAAAACGCAAGACCATCGGTATTCGCGTGCCGGATAACGCGATTGCCCTGATGCTGCTCGAGGAACTCGGTGAACCCCTCATGAGCTCGACGCTGATCCTGCCGGGTGACGAACTGCCGATGATCGAGCCGGAGGAGATGCGCGACAGAATCGGGCAACAGCTGGATTTGATCATCGACGGTGGCCACTGCGGTTTTGAACCGAGCACAGTGATTGATCTGAGCGGAGATCTGCCTACCGTAATACGCGAGGGCAGGGGTGAAGTACCCAATCTGGAATAACTTTAACTAATCTATGCAATATATTGTTAATTAAGCAATATTTTGAGAAAAAAGAATCGGCGTTTTCCGCGCGTGCGGCTCCCCGCAGGCGGTCAAACACGCTATAATTGCTGAATTCAGGATGTCATGTTCGGCATAACAACCATGCAGGCCCGTACCGTGAGGTACCGGCTGGATAATGTGAATCGCAACTCTCGCGCCCGGATCGGCGGCGGGGGTCTCGCTAAGGGAGGTCATTTGAGTTCCATGCCCGCGCAGCAGGGCCGTGTCTTGTCAGGCATGCGGCCTACTGGCCAGTTACACCTGGGCCATTACCACGGGGTGTTGAAAAACTGGGTAAGTCTGCAGCACGAATACGAGTGCTTTTTCTTTGTCGCAGACTGGCACGCCCTGACCACGCATTACGAAGACCCATCCGTCATTGCCGACAGTGTCTGGGACATGGTTATCGACTGGCTGGCCTGTGGCGTCAACCCGGGCAATGCTACATTGTTCGTGCAGTCGCGTGTGCCCGAGCATGCCGAGTTGCACCTGCTGCTGTCGATGATGACGCCCTTGAGCTGGCTCGAACGTGTGCCAAGTTACAAGGACCAGCAGGAAAAGCTCAAGGATCGTGACCTGAATACCTACGGCTTCCTCGGTTATCCCTTGCTGCAAAGCGCCGATATCCTCATCTATCGCGCCACCCAGGTACCGGTCGGTGAAGACCAGGTGGCGCATGTCGAACTGACCCGCGAGGTCGCCAGACGCTTTAATCACCTGTATGGGCGCGAGCCTGATTTCGAGGCCAACGCCGAACAGGCGATGAAGAAAATGGGCAAGAAGAACGCAAAGCTGTACAGGGAATTACGTCGTCGTTACCAGGAGCAGGGTGATCACGAGGCGATTGAAACCGCGCATGCCTTGCTGGAACGTCAGCAAAATATCACGCTGGCCGATCGTGAACGGCTGTTTGGTTACCTGGAAGGCGCCGGCAAGATTATTCTGCCCGAACCGCACTCGCTACTGACACCGACCTCGAAAATGCCGGGGCTCGATGGACAAAAAATGTCGAAGTCGTATAACAATACGATCTCCCTGCGCGAGGAACCCTCGGCGGTGGAACAGAAGCTGCGTACCATGCCTACCGATCCCAACCGCGTGCGTCGCACCGACCCGGGTGATCCGGACAAGTGCCCGGTGTGGCCATTGCACGAGGTGTACTCGGATGACAAGACCCGTGAATGGGTACAGGAAGGATGTCGCACTGCCGGTATCGGCTGTATTGATTGCAAGGGCCCGGTGATCGAGGCGGTACTGGCCGAGCAGGCGCCTATACATGAACGCGCCCGGGAATTTACCGACAACCCCGAACTGGTTCGCGGTATTATCAAGGAAGGTAACGAGCGAGCCCGTGATCTGGCCCGCGAGACTCTCGATGAAGTCAGGCATGCGATGGGACTGGCCTACCGATAGGTGAAAAATACAATGAGCGACAACGAACAGGCCAACGAACCACAGACCAGCACGCCGCAACAGGGTGAAATGCCGTTTGCCATTGTGCAGGGCGAACAGTTCACGCAGATGCCGCAGGACCTCTATATTCCACCGGATGCACTGGAAATCTTCCTTGATGCCTTCGAGGGTCCGCTCGACCTGTTGTTGTACCTGATCCGCAAGCAGAATCTGGATATTCTGGATATCCCGATCGCCGACATCACGCACCAGTACGTCAAGTATGTCGAACTCATGGAGGAGTTGCGCTTCGAACTCGCAGCTGAATATCTCGTCATGGCCGCGATGCTTGCCGAGATCAAATCCCGCATGTTATTGCCGCGCCGCAGCGAAGAGGAGGAAGAGGGTGAAGACCCGCGTGCCGAACTGGTGCGTCGCTTGCAGGAGTACGAACGTTACAAGCAGGCTGCGGAAAACATCAACGAACTGCCGCGCATGAACCGCGATACATTCAGCGTCGTCGTCAGCAACCCTGATGTCAAAGTCGTGCGCAAACCGCCGCAGGTCAACCTGCAGGACGTGTTACTCGCCTTTCGTGATGTGGTCAAGCGCGCCGAAATGTTTAACAACCATCATATTCAACTTGAACCGTTATCCGTGCGCGAACGTATGTCGAACGTGCTCGGTGCGGTGAGAACCGACAAGTTCACCGACTTCGCGGCGCTGTTTACACCCGAGGAAGGCAGGCAGGGTGTGGTTGTTACCCTGCTCGCGATCCTGGAGCTGCTGAAAGGCGCACTGATCGAGATGGTGCAAAACGAACCGTTTGGCCCGATT
>JASFME010000074.1:0-9520 GCA_050117725.1 Granulosicoccaceae bacterium
CGTTCTTGTCGCACTCGACAATCTTGGCGTTAATATCACGGCGCTCGTCGCGGGTTTGGGCATTGGTGGTGTCGCTGTTGCCCTGGCTGTCCAGAACATACTCGGCGATCTGTTCGCCTCTTTGTCTATCGTGCTCGACAAACCATTTGTCATTGGCGATTTTCTGATAATCGGCGATTTTCTGGGCAGCGTTGAGCACATAGGTTTGAAAACCACGCGAGTACGTAGCCTGTCCGGCGAACAACTGGTGTTTTCCAACTCGGACCTGCTGAACAGTCGCATTCGTAACTACGGCCGGATGTTTGAACGACGTGTGGTCTTCAGCATCGGGGTAACTTACGAAACACCCCGGGACAAGCTGAAGCGCATACCAGAGATGGTTCGTGAAGCCGTTGAGGCACAGGACAATACCCGCTTCGACCGTTGTCATTTTATGAAATACGGAGACTATTCGCTGTTATTCGAGACGGTCTACTATGTATTGTTGCCGGATTATAACGTCCATATGGATATCCAGCAGGCCATTTACTTTGCCATTCACGAACGTTTCGAGCAGGAGCAAATCAGCTTCGCCTACCCGACACAGAAGCTGTTTGTCACACAACCTGAAGAAAGCCTTGCGCATGCTGGTGGCACTGAAACATAACGATGGCGATGCCGTTTACGGTCCAGCAGTTTTACGAGGTCTTCACACACTATAACGAGGCCATATGGCCGATACAGTTCCTGTTATACGCGACAGCACTCATCGCGCTTGCACTGGCATTTACCGAGAAGCGCCGGGCACACCGAACTATCGGGGTTCTCCTCTCCGGACTCTGGTTTTGGAGCGGGCTTGTCTACCACCTGGTTTTCTTCACGCGCATCAATGCGGCCGCGTGGCTTTTCGGCATGCTGTTTATCCTTGCAGCGGCCGCTTTCATCTGGTTTGGTGCAGTAAAGCAACGGCTGCATTTCCGTCCAGTTTCGAACCTCCACAGCATCTCTGGCCTGGTTCTAATCCTGTATGCACTGGTCATCTACCCGCTCATTGGCTTTTACTCAGGCCATCATTATCCGGCGCTACCAACATTCGGAGTGCCCTGCCCGCTGACTATCTTTACCCTGGGCATACTGCTTTTAACCGATCCTCCAGCCCCTTTTCAGGTACTCATCATCCCCGTGTTATGGGCCGTCATCGGCTCGGTAGCAGTGTTCCGGTTCGGAGTTATACAGGATATCGGCATGCTCGTAGCTGCGGCCGTAATATTGCTCTTTCGCATTGCACGCCCTCATTAACCGGGCTCCTGTGAAGTGCACCTAATCATGATAATCCACCATAATAGAACGGCAGTTCATTACCACGACAACCTGCTATCGTCGGGCTTCCTCCTGGAGCCTGCCCGCATTGATGCGGTAATACTCCCCTGAAGGATTTCCCTGCTTGCAGAGAATCTGATTGCGTTTGAACGCGGCAAGGATACGGCTCACACTTTCCGCGGTGACGCCCAGGATATCGGCCATTTCGTGAACCGTTAACAGCTCGACAATGTGTGACGATTCGCCATGTTCGAGTTTGGAAAGAAAGTCGACCAGGCGTGCCACGCGGGGCTTGATGCCGCCGGTGGAAAAGTCCGCGATCCATCTGTCTGCCTGCGACAGATGCTTGTAGCCCTGTCTGAGGATTTGAGAGAACTGCCTTGGGTTGTCCTGCTCAAGATGTCGCAGCGTGCCAAGCGATATGTAATAGAGCTCTACATCACCGACCGCGATAGCGGTATGTTCGCAGGGTTGACCCACGACTCCCTCAAGACCGACCCATTGGCCGGCGCCATGCAACCTGACGATCCGCGCCCGACCGTTAGGCAAATAACTGAGCAGTTTAACCAGGCCGCTGCGAATCACGCACACCTTGTCGACCGATTCACCCTCCCGGTAAATAAGCTCTTTCGCCAGATAACGTTTTAGCTTGACTCCATTAAAAAGAATGATTGACTCAAGCGGACTGCTTTCGTCGCCTTCACAATAATTCGTATTGCCTTGTTGTGCGGACCTGCTGCTTATTTTTGTTACCTTTCCATTCCTTGTTGGCATCAGGCACCTCCTCATACCCAGAATATTGCTTCCGGCACTACCTGCATACAAGCTGTATAGGGTAGTGCACGCGTTGCCATTGCCATGGTATAGCGGTGTTGTGTTTTTGACTATATTTACTATTGTCAGTAAGGAAAATACAGGTGCACTATGCATCAATAGTGCTATATACAGTCAGCTATGGTTACAGTTTGTTTACAAAACAAAAAATGGTGTATAACCGGCATAAAAACTATAATGCTTTCATGGTTTATAGCCCTGACGACCCAAGGTGCGTGACAAAATGAATATCAGGACATACATCGGCCTGGCGCTGCTTTTCCTCGTGGTGATTTTTATCATGCAGAATACAGCCGTCGTGGCTATCCAGTTCCTGTTCTGGGAGCTCTCCATGTCCGGCTCCCTGATGATCTTCTTCGTGCTGGCGATTGGCATTATCATTGGCTGGATCACTGCCGGACATTTGCAGCGAAAACACAAACGGGCCCGAAAAGACTGAGCGTCGCTGGTTATTAGTGTTGCCTCAGCCCGCGCGTTCGACTCGCAATTTCTGAATACCGCGGTCACTGACCTCCTCGACAATAAAACGATAACCTGCCTCTATCACGGACTCGCCCGGTGCCGGAATATGGCGCAGGTGGGAAATGACCATGCCGCCGACAGTGTGTGCTTCCATCGCGGGCAGTGAGACCTCGAGTACCTCGGCCGCTTCGGAGACGGGTACGCGACCATCCATGATATATACATCCGCTTCGGACTCCTCGATGCGGTATTTTTGCCGTGGCAGGTAACCTTCAAAGGTATAACCGACGTTCATTACCTCGCCTACGACCTCTTCCAGAACATCCTCGATTGTAATCATGCCAATGGCAGTACCGAATTCATCGACCACGATAGCCATGTGATCCTTGCGCTCCTGTAGCACCGGTAACAGGTCATCCAGCAGTTGATGTGCCGTCACATAGTGGGCCGGTTTGATGAGGTCAGACAGTGGTCGCTCTGTCAATTGCGGGTCCATCAGGTCCCACATGGTAAAACTCACTACACCGGTGATCTGGTTATGTTCGCCCTCGTAGACGGGCAGACGGAAATGGGCCCGCTGCCGTGCCAGATTTACCGCATCCTGTGTCGTTTGCTGGTGGCCAAGCGTGCTCATCTCCGCAATCGGAATCATTGCCTGGCCCACCGTCATATCGGCATAACGTATAACGCGCATAATACGATCGCGGTCGAATACGTCTATATTGGCACCACGCTCGGCCATTTCGATCACACTGCGTATTTGCTCGCGGTTAACGAACAACTCGCGATGCGTCATATCAGTACCGGCAAGATGTGCCGCCATGCGTGCCACCCATGAAAATACGAATACCACCGGATAAAACAGCCACGAGAAGAATTGCAGCGGATATACAATAACGGGGCTCAATTGATCGGCTTTCTGCTGGTACACGCTCTTTGGTACGACCTCACCGAATATCAGGAACAGCGGCGTATAAACCAGAAAGGCATAAAAATCACCGTATTCGCCAAAGAACCGGATCATCAATATCGTGCCCAGGGTGGTGAGTATGACCAGCGACACATTTGTTCCTACCAGTGTTGTGCCCAGCAACACTTCAGGCTTGTGAAACAGCTTCAACACGCGAGCAGCACCACGGTGACCCTGGTTGGCAAGATGGTGCAGTTTCAGGCGATCAGCATGTACGAGGGCTATCTCAGAGCCGGAAAAAAAACCCTGAAGCAGGAGCAGCGCCACCATTGCCAGAATTATCAGTACGATATCCATCGTGTTACCAGTTGCTATAACGGTTTGGATTATTCATGGCGTCGCCGTCTCCTGTGATGCCGTTGACTCTGTTGCCATACCGCCCTTGCTGGCACGCAATCTCGCAATACGGTGGCCCTGGATTTCAAGCACTCTCAGCACTACACCTTCTACAACGATTTCATCACCAACCTCTGGCAAGCGATCCAACATCCGCAACACAACACCACCTATCGTGGTCATACGTTGATCGCTGATATCGAAATTAGTCAGGTCATTAAAGTCAGTCAACTTCATATCACCCGCCATTTCGTAAACGTTCTCCGCCAATTCAGTATAAGCTTTCTGCACTTCTGTCTCTGGTGTTATCTTGCCAAACACAAAGCTGAGCACACTCTTCAGGGTTACCAGCCCGTCTATACCTCCGAATTCGTTCAATACTGCAGCAGCCTGCGATCTATGGTCCAGGAAATAATCCAGCATCTCATCCACCTTCTTGGTAGGCGGCACTATAACGGGTGGACGCAGGATGTCTTCGATTTTGAGCGTGGTAAAATCTGTATCATCCAGTACACGCTGCAATATGTCCTCGGCATGAATAAATCCCACCAGGTTGTCACGACTGCCACGGTAAGCAGGTAACCGTGTATATCTCAAAGTACGCACCTGATCGACGATTTCCGTAACTGGCATTTCTGCATCAATGAAAGCAGTTTGTGTGCGGGGGATCATGATCTCGATCACCTCGGTGGTACCCGCCTCAAGAAGGTTATAGATCAAGGAACGCTCTTTAGCGGTGAGTTCGCCTCCCTTGAAGACCTCATCCACAAGAGTGCGGAATTCATCCACCTGCAGGATATTTTCTGCCGCTGTTTCCTCACCAACAATCCAGGTGGTAAAGCGGTCGGACAGCAGGCGTATCACCCAGCGGAAAGGAGCAATAATCCTGACCCACACGTTCAGCGGTACCGCAATAATCCGTGTGCTGACTTTCACCGGATCGGAAACAGCAATCGTCTTCGGCGTCACCTCGCCGAACAGCAAAAGCAGGAATACCATTATTACTATATTCAACAACCCGCCGGTTTCCGCGCCATACAGCGCCACCAGGATGCCGGTCATGTTGGCGGCAGCCGCGACATTGATGATCTCGTTGCCACAGAGGATGGAAATAATCAGCTGGCGAGGTCGTTCCAGTAATGACTGCAGAATATCGAAACGCGGGTTGCGCTCCCGGCGCATCTGCTGCAGGTCAAGACGTGACAGTGAGAACAGCGCCGTTTCCGAGCCGGAGAAAAACGCCGAGGCACACAGCAACAGTATCTGCAGGCCAATACGGAAGAGCATGTCCGCCTGCAGAAGCCGTTGCGGGTCCACGGCAAGAAAAGCAATCAGATCTGCCCAGATACCATCCATACCCTGACTTTAAGTCGCATACGCCTATCCCGTATCATGTAACACCAAAGTGCTGCCTGGCAAATGCGACTCTCTGCTCGACAGAGGCCAACTCACGGTGTGACGCTTCCACTTGTTGCAGCCTGTGCACAAGCCCGGCGCGATTGGCGATCTGGATATTGAGACCGGGCCGGGCATTGAGCTCCAGCACCAACGGCCCCTTGTCCCTGTCGAGCACGATATCCACACCGACATAGCCCAGGCCAGCCAGTTCGTGGCAGCGTGCCGCCAGTGCCAGCAGGCGATCCCAGTATGGCACCTGGATGCCGTTGACCTCGTTGCCGGTATCCGGGTGTTCGGTAATGATGTCGTTGCGCCACACCGCCGTCAGCGTTCGTCCCGTAGCGATATCGATCCCGGCGCCAATCGCCCCCTGGTGGAGATTGGCCTTGCCATCAGACATGCGCGTCGGCAGGCGTACCATGGACATCACCGGCACACCCAGAAAGACAATGATGCGCACATCGGGCACACCCAGGTAGGTAATGCGTTCGAACACCGGGTCGAACTGCACACGGTACTCGATCAGCATCTTGTCCGGCTGGCCACCGAGGCTGTACATGCCGCTCAGGATATTGGAGACATGGTGCGCCATCTCTCTACCATCCATGAGCGTACCGTTGGCCTTGCGGTACAGTTCCTTGCTCCTGCCGACGATAACAACAATACCGTTACCGCCGCTGCCCCGCGCAGGCTTGATGACAAAATCCCTGTGGTCGTGCAGCAATTCCGGTAACGCTGCAATCTGGCGTTCGATCTCCACCACGCCGTACAGTTCCGGAACGGCTATGCCAGAAGCCTCGGCAAGACGCTTGGTACGCAACTTGTCATCAACAAGGGGATAGAGATGCCGGGGGTTGTGCTTTAACGTGTATTCGGCGTTGCGCTGATTAATCCCCAGCACACCTTTCTCACGCAAACGTCTGGCCAGGGCAAACATCATCGCCCCTCCTTTGCCAGTATCTTGAAACGTACCAGTTCGGACATGCGATAGCCGGTATAACGCCCCAGCAACAACGTCATGGCCAATACGACCAATAACAGCTCCGGAAAAACGAAAATAATATGCACAACATAACTGTTACTCATAACCAGGAAGGCGATCGCTGCCACGACAAGACTCCCTGCACCCTGCTGTATGGCCTCGGCAGGTCCGCGTTCATCCCAGACAATGGACATGCGCTCAATGGTCATGGTGAGGATCACCATGGGGAACAACGCAATGGACAGGCCCCGTTCCAGGCCCAGCTGATGGCTGAATATACTGATACCTGCCATCAGCATAACCACCACGATCAGAACGGCGGCAAGCCGCGGCACCAGTAACAGCTTGAGCCTGTCCAGGTAGAAACGCATCGCCAGCCCCAGTGCCACCACGAGGGTAAACATGACAATGCCCCACAACAGCTGGGTCTCGCGGAAGGCCAGGGCGATCAGCACAGGCATGAAGGTACCGAAGGTCTTCACCCCTACCATGTTCCTGAGGATCACGAGTAAAAAGGCACCCAGCGGTATCAGTAGCAGTACACGGTATACTTCCTGGGTCTGCACCGGCAGACTGAACAGGGAAAACTGCATCACATGCGGACTGACAATGCTGCTGCGCACTGCGGCGGCGCGCATACTGGCCTGTTCGCCGCGCCTGATCGAAATCACGATATCCGGCCGGCGACCACCTTCCAACTGTACCTGCTGCTCCGAACCACGCCACAGGGTCAGGTAATCCTCGGGCTGCCCTGCCTCACCGGTATTCGGGTCATAGTAGCGCCATTGCTGCTTGCCATCGTGTACCTGCAGCCACGGCACAATTTTGACATCCCGCCCCTCTTCGAGGCGCACACCCTGAATAATCCTGGCCGGAATATCATCAATGGCCAGAACCTGGATGGCCGTTTCGATACGCTTTTGTGCATCGGCCTTCTTGCCGACCAGCAGTGCGGCGTTCGTGTCACGGCCGGGCTGTTTCAAGTGCTGCAGCAATTGCGCCACGAGGGTGCCCCGGTCGGCAGATCGCTCGCGGATCTCGGCGAGCAACGCGATAGCTGCAACCCGTTGCGCCTCTGCCAGTTCTACCGCAACAACCTCGGGCGGCGTCCTGGTTACCAGTGTTCCCTTTGTTTCCAGCCGTTGCACCATAACGCGGTAGTAAAGCGTTTGCTGGCCACTGGCACGACGTACCGACCAGATCGCCTGACGGTTAGCAGCGGAATGGGCCGTTGTCAGACCATAGCCCCGGGAAACGAAGTTCTCATCGACGATGGTATAGGGACGCACTTCGGACGGAATAGTCAGCGACACCTTGACCGGCCCGCCACTGGCCTGGAAACGCAGGCGCATCTCCACATCCCACAAATCCGTAGTGGCACCGGGCGTAACCGGAAAGCCGAGCACCAGAAACTTGAACAGGAAAATGACAATACCAGTGGCCGCCAACGAACCTGCCAGCCAGTACAGGTGGCGATTATTCACCAGGTTTGACGTCACAGTGTGGCGGGTTGATGAACCGGGCGCCGGAATCCACGAGGAATTTCTCTTTCAGGAACTTTCGCCCGATGAGCAGTGGGTACTTGAAGCCGCTGCGATCGATGACATTGACCTCGGTCTCTTGATACTCACCGCCAAGGCAGATACCCAGAATGATCACGGGCCGTTCCTGTACACCCCCGAAATGGCGCTTGATCTTCACCATGCGGTGGACCTTTTTCTCCAGCCATATCCGCTCCCCCTGGTAATTGATAACACTGAAGCGCAGCCACTGCTCACCGTTCTTGTTGAAGATATTACGACACTCGCAGTCAAGGGATGAGGTCTTCGCACCGGTGTCTATCTTGGCCCTGATTTCCAGCTCCCCCGGATAGATAACGGCCTTCTCCGCCCAGCCCACAACTTCCCTGGCCAGCCCGGCCGCTGGCACGGCAACAAGCAACAACAGCAGCAGGTAACGTTTCATACTCAGGCCCCCTTCAGGCAAAAGTACTCAGCAATCATATCCTATACTTTTAGCATAGATTAACAAAATACCCCGAATATTCAGGTTTGGTATAGTTGGTACAACAAGGAGTCACCACATGTGCCGATTTGTCGTTTACAAGGGAACTGAAATTTTGATGGCGGACCTGCTGACCCGCTCGGACCGCTCACTCATCCGCCAGAGCTACGATGCCAGGGAGCGCCTGGAGCCACTCAATGGCGACGGCTTCGGCGTCGGCTGGTATGCACCGGGCAGCGATCCCGTCCCCGCTGTTTTTACCAGCGTCAGTCCAGCCTGGAGTAACCGCAATCTGCACCGCCTCGCGGAAAAGATCCGTTCCGGCTGCTTCTTTGCCCACGTGCGTGCCACCACTCGCGGCAGTCTGGTCAATGAAATTAACTGTCACCCCTTCCAGTTTGGCAGGTATATGTGGATGCACAACGGCAGCATTGCCGAATTCAGGAAAATCAAGCGCCGGCTCAGGGCATCCCTGACAGACGATGCCTATGAAGCCGTCCAGGGTACAACGGACTCCGAACACGCCTTTGCCGTATTTCTCAATCTGCTCGGTGACTGCGACACGCCGAAGACAACAGCGCAACTCGCCAGGACCCTGCGAGACACCCTGCACCTTATCATGGAGTACACCGGCGAGGCCGGTATCAACCACCCCTGCTATCTCAACTTTGCTGTTACCGATGGGGAAAGCATTATTATCAGCCGTGCTGTCAACCAGCCGGGCGTGACACCACCCAGTTTGTATGTATCCAGAGGTGAACGGTTCGAATGCCGCAACAATGAATACCGCATGAAAGCCACGACCAGTGAGCGGCCAGCCGCTATCATTATCGCCTCGGAACCCCTCACCGAATACCGCGAGGACTGGGAGCTGGTTCCTGAAAACCATATCCTGGCAATCACACCTGAACACGATCTGCTGTATTCCTCGCTGTAACAGGAAGTGAATACAGAGATACTTCGCCGGTTAACAAAGACCCGCGGCGAGGACGAAAAATGTCATTGCCGCTCAAGCATATCCTGATCCCAAACAAGATTCAGGATCTGTATGTGATCCACCTGTG
The DNA here is from genome assembly GCA_050117725.1 of Granulosicoccaceae bacterium. Classification (GTDB taxonomy): domain Bacteria; phylum Pseudomonadota; class Gammaproteobacteria; order AKS1; family AKS1; genus JASFJH01. The sequence continues at coordinate 9,350 of JASFME010000074.1, forward strand.
GGATAACAGGACATTCCGGACACCCTCTGAACGAGAGTGGCTTTGCGACAAACCACAATACTGATGATGTTTTGACGTGTGAAGCTATTATGACAGTTATCACATGGTTTCTTGCGTCACAAATAGGCTAATATTTATATTGAACAGGATGAAAATGTGCCACAACAAAGG
>JASFME010000075.1:0-9398 GCA_050117725.1 Granulosicoccaceae bacterium
TTTTCCACCTCGCGTGACAACTTCAGTGCCGCCGCCACGGCGCCGCCCGAGGAGATGCCGGCAAAGATACCTTCTTTCGCGGCCAGCGCACGCGCCGTGTCTTCCGCCTCCTGCTGGCTGACATCAATGATCTGGTCGACCCGGCTGGCTTCGTAAATCTTCGGCAGGTACGCCTCCGGCCAGCGGCGAATACCGGGGATGGACGAGCCTTCCTCGGGTTGCACACCGACAATGCGGATGTTGCTGTTCTGTTCCTTCAGGTAGCGTGAGGTACCCATGATCGTGCCGGTGGTACCCATGGCGCTGACAAAGTGAGTCACCTTGCCCCCGGTATCGCGCCAGATCTCCGGGCCGGTGCCTTCATAATGCGCGCGCGGATTGTCCGGGTTGGAAAACTGGTCGAGTACCTTGCCCTCACCGTTGGCCTCCATGTCGCGGGCCAGGTCGATGGCGGCCTCCATACTACCCTCGCGCGGGGTCAGGATGATCTCGGCACCGAAGGCCTTCATCGCGCCACGGCGCTCCTCGCTCATATGCTCGGGCATGATCAGCACCATCCGGTAGCCCTTCATCGCCGCGGCCATTGCCAGCGCGATGCCGGTATTGCCGCTGGTCGCCTCGATCAGCGTGTCCCCCGGCCTTATCTCACCGCGTTGTTCGGCATGCCGGATCATGCTCAGCGCCGGACGGTCTTTCACCGAGCCGGCCGGGTTGTTGCCCTCGAGCTTGACCAGCACGGTATTGTTCGTCTCGCCGGGCAGGCGTTGCAGACGCACCAGCGGCGTATTTCCGACAAAATCTTCAAGGGTATGGTAGCTCATGCCCGGCATTGTACATAAAAATCACCCACCGGAGTGGCGACATCACTGGAAAAGCAGGTGAACAGTAGGTATAAACGGATTGAGGGGAGAGAGAATATGGATATCTATGACGAAGCACTGGCCCTGGAGCGCGCCGGTGGTGATCGACAACTTGCCGAACAAATGTTTGCCATGCTGCGCAGGGATTTGCCGCAACAACAACAAGACATCGAAAAGGCCCGCCAGGCCGGTGAACTGGCGCGTATGCAACAGATCACACACAGGATCGTCGGCGGCACTCGCTATTGCGGGGTACCCGGACTGGCCGACAGCGCCGAGGTCCTCGACCGCTACCTCAAGGCCGGACACACCGAACAACTCGACCTGTTGCTGAAAAACCTCAATGAAGAAATCGAGCGGCTCCTGGCCTATACGCCGTGAGCGCCCGCGGCAGTCTCATTGCTGACGGCCAAGCAAGGTCACAAAGGCAACGGCATGGTCCTTTTCATCAGCGAGACTGATATAGCCCTCACCGATACCCAGCTCCTCGCATAATTCGAGTGCCCGATCATAAAACTCGACCACGGGTTTACCGTGCTCGTCATGCCCGACCCCGACGTGCCGCAGGCTCATACCGCGGCTGAAACCGATCCCCATGGCCTTGGCGATCGCTTCCTTTGCGGCGAAGCGGCGCGCCAGAAAGTGTGCCGGGCGCGCCGACTGTTCAAACTCGCGGTACTCCTGCTCGGTCAGGATCCGCCGCGCAAACCGTTCACCATACTTCTCAAGGTTTGCCGACATACGTGCCACGCGCACGATGTCCGTACCAATTCCATATATCATCCGGCCTGGCCTGCCAGCACGGCACGCTGCCGCGCAGCACACATAATGTCCTTCATTTCCCGGACCGCCGGCTGCAGCCCGGTAAACACAGCCCGGGCAATGATGGCATGCCCGATATTCAGTTCCCGGATAGCGATGAGTTCGGCAATGGCCCCGGTATTGTGATAATGCAGACCATGCCCGGCATTGACATGCAGACCGAGCGCCACACCACGGTCCACCGCGTCACGAATGCGCGCAAACTCGGCATCGCGTTCAGCCGCGGTCTGTGCATCGGCATAGTGCCCGGTATGAATTTCGATCACCGGCGCACCCACCTCGGCGGCGGCCTCGATTTGCGCCGGTTCCGCATCAATGAACAGCGAGACACGCACCCCGGCCTCGCGCAGGCGTGCACAGGCATCACGCATACGTTCACGTTGTCCGGCTACGTCCAGCCCGCCTTCGGTCGTGAGCTCCTCGCGGCGCTCGGGAACCAGGCAACATTCCTCAGGCCGGGTGCGCGCGGCTATGGTCAGCATTTCTTCGGTAACCGCCATCTCCAGGTTCATGCGCGTTTGCAGCACAGCCTTGAGCATCTCGACATCCCGCTCCTGTATGTGACGTCGATCTTCGCGCAGGTGCAAGGTCACCGCGTCGGCACCGGCCTGTTCGGATTCGATCGCGGCCTGAACAGGATCCGGGTAACGTGTACCCCGGGCCTGCCGCAAGGTTGCCACGTGATCAATATTCACGCCCAGCAAGATATCAGGATAAGCCAAGGTTGAACTCCAACATGTAAAAGATTACAGGATTCGATTATACATAAGGCGACTCTGCAGTGGTTTATCACCGAGGTACTGACGTAGCACGCTGCGCATGAGCCGCTTGCTCTCGCGCAATTGCCGATCATCCATTACCGCCTCCCCGGCCAGGGCTAGCAGGCTGCTACCATGCAGGCTCACTCCGCCGGTCAGCGTCGGGTTCATCGCCACAGGCCCCACATCCGGCACATAATAATACTCGGCATCCGCCTGGATTGCCTCGCCAGTTCCTGCATCATGGTCGAGCACCAACCCGTATCCGAGTTCATCGAGCAAGCGCTTCTCGAACAACCGGAGTGCCTGCTGGATATGCTGTGAATCTGTAGCCGGTGCCAGGGCATGCAGGGCCTGTTCATAACAGGTAAACAGCGCTTCATGCGGGTCGTGGCGCATTAACAGGCGCATGATGAGTTCGTTCAGGTAAAAAGCGCTGGCTGTGTGCGTCGGGTCGATTACCACCGACATGCCGTCGGCCTCTATATGCATCAGGGTCAGCAGTTCACCGCGACCGGACCAGTTCACCAGCACCCGACCGAACGGCTGGATCAGTGACTGCATACCGGAACGTGAACGCTGTGCACCACGCGCAATGGCACCAACCCGACCGTATTGCTTGCTGAACAGTTCCACCAGCAGGCTGGTATTACGATAAGGACGCCTGTGCAAAATATAGGCAGGTTGAAGTTCAACACGCATGCGCGCTACAACTCATCCGTGTAACCAAGGCTACGCAGGGCGCGTTCATCATCTGACCATCCTGCCCGCACCTTGACCCATAGTTGCAGGTAGACCTTTGACTCGAGCATTTTTTCCAGCTCTTCACGTGCCTGCTGACCAATTGCCTTGATCATCTCGCCGCCCTTGCCGACGACGATACTCTTTTGCCCCTTGCGCTCGACCAAGATCACGGCAGCGATATGCCACATGTCACCTTCACGTGCATACTTTTCGATTTCCACTGTCGTGGCGTAGGGTACTTCCTTGCCAAGGCGGCGCATCAGTTTTTCCCGGATCAATTCAGCGGCAATAAAACGCATACTGCGATCGGTCACCTGGTCTTTGTCAAAAAAGAACGGGGCCTCGGGCAAATAACCGGCCAGCACCTCTTCCAGCCTGTCCAGCCCGCTACCTTTGGTTGCCGACACCGGTACAATCGTCTCTATACCGGTCTTCGCCTGCAACTCGGCAATCAGCGGTAACAGTGCATCCTTGCCCTTGAGTCGATCGATTTTGTTGATGACCAGCACCACCGGACGCGTGCTGTACCGTACCTTCTCCAGTACTTTTTGATCGGCTTCCTGCCAGCCTGTCGCCTCGACAACAAAAACAACCACGTCGACATCGGTAATTGCCGAGACTGCCGCGCGATTCATGAAGCGACTCATGGCCTGGCGCTGATCATCGTGAATCCCCGGTGTGTCGACAAACAGCATCTGCGTAGTATCGGTCGTCTTGATACCCAATACCCGATGCCGGGTGGTTTGCGGTTTGCGCGAGGTGATACTGATTTTCTGGCCGAGCATGTGGTTCAACAAGGTCGATTTGCCGACATTGGGGCGACCCACCAGTGCAACATAACCACAACGGGTCTGATCTGCACCACTCATGCCTCGAGTTCCTCGAGTATGGAAGCGGCCGCTGCCTGTTCTGCCTTGCGACGACTTGAAGCGGAGGCAGTCATTGGCTGCAGCCCCTCAACCCGGCACTCCACGGTAAAACGTTGTTTATGCGCCTCGCCTTCAACCGCAACGACATTGTATTCGGGAAGCTGAACTTGTCTGGCCTGCAGGTACTCCTGTAAACGCGTCTTCGGATCTTTCAGAACCTCATCAGGAGAAATAGCTGCAATACGTGTGGCAAAGTGGTGTGCAACAAAATCGCGGCAGGTCGCAAGCTGACTGTCAAGGTAAATCGCGCCGAGTATCGCCTCGAGCGCGTCGGCAAGTATCGATGCCCGACGAAAGCCACCACTTTTCAATTCGCCCGGCCCGAGGCTCAGGTACTCGCCCAGGTCGAGTGACTGGGCAATTTCGGCAAGGGCATCACCACGAACGAGGCTCGCCCGCATCCGACTCATCTCACCTTCACTTGCATCCGGAAACCGTTTGTAGAGTTCCTCGGCAACCAGCATACCCAGTATGGCATCACCCAGGAACTCCAAACGTTCATTGTTGCGACTGCCCGCACTACGATGCGTCAACGCCTCCTGCAAGAGGCTGCTATCGGTGAAAATATAGTGAAGTGCTTTTTGTAAGCGCTCGATATCCGGCATCAATTGGCAATAATCTCGACAGTCTCGTCAAATTCGGCCAGCACACTGATCGGACCACCAAGTTTTTGTACTACTTCATACTGACAATTAATCGTCAGTACGCCGCCGGCACGTGAAATAGATATATTCTTGCGTGAGGCATTTTCGACATTGTTGATCGAAAACCGTCGTTCAATCAGTTTCATGATTTCCGGATTGGATTTTTTCGTGATCGACGGCTCCCTTTGCAATGACTCGAGTGAAGAAACCACGCTGAGGTTTTCAGCAAACATAGGGAAGAGTTTCAATCCCAGGAAAACGAAAAATGCGATTAACGCGAGAATAATCAGCCAACCGATAGCTGTAACACCTCGTTGTCTTGCCACCATATTTCTCATCATCTTCACCTCGTCATTGTTATTTGATAGACGTACCAATCCTTCCCCAACGAATACGATCCAGAGACAGGAAATCCTGACGTGGATCAGAGCTTAACCAGACAAACATCGCTTTACCAACAAGGTTGGCCTCGGGCACTGTACCCCAGTAACGACTGTCGTTACTGTTATCGCGGTTATCGCCCATTACCATATACTCTCCCTCGGGCACGATATACTCACGTCCCTGCTCAAGTCCCGGGCAGACCAGAATATCGTGCTCGACACCATCAAGCGTTTCACGTCGCTGCTGTGCGGCCGGTCCCAGCGGGCCACCGCAAGCGCCAGGATATTCGCCCAGCAGCGTTTGCCCGGCAGGTTCTCCGTTAATATAGAGTATTTTGTTCACGTAACGAACCCGGTCACCCGGCAGGCCGATTACCCTCTTTATATAGTCGGTAGCAGGGTCAACCGGGTAGCGAAACACGACTACATCGCCGCGTTCCGGACTGTCCATGTCAATAATCTTTGTATGCAATACCGGCAGGCGCACCCCGTAACTGAACTTGTTAACGATAATAAAATCGCCAACCAGCAATGTCGGAATCATCGAACCAGACGGGATCTTGAATGGTTCCGCAATAAACGAGCGCAATAACAGTACAATCAAGAACACCGGGAACAGTGAACGCGAATATTCAACAAGCAACGGTTCCCTGACTTCTTCGCCTTCCACTGGCTGTCGCTTCTTTGCAAACATAAGCGCATAGATCAGCCAGACCAGTCCACTCACTACAGTCGCGATGACCAGGAACAATGCAAAATCAAAATCCATGAATTATTTCCTTTATTTTTCCACTTTCAGCACGGCCATAAATGCTTCCTGCGGCACTTCTACCGAGCCAAGTTGTTTCATACGCTTTTTGCCTGCCTTCTGTTTTTCCAGCAGCTTGCGTTTACGGCTTGCATCACCACCATAGCACTTGGCGGTAACATTCTTGCGCAGCGCCTTGACATTGCTGCGCGCTACGATATGTGAACCAATTGCCGCCTGCAAGGCCACATCGAACATCTGACGTGGTATCAATTCACGCAGGCGCTCAGCCAGGTCACGGCCACGGGTTTGCGCATAGTCACGATGCACAATCGTCGACAGGGCATCAACACGCTCACCATTGATCAGGATATCAAGTTTGACCATATCGGCATGCTGGAAACGCAGAAAACGATAATCCAGTGACGCAAAACCCCGACTGACTGATTTCAGCCGATCAAAGAAATCCACAACCATTTCGCTCATCGGCAGTTCATAACTCAATGCCACCTGACTACCAAGGTACTGCATGTTTTTCTGTACGCCGCGTTTCTCGACACACAGGCTGATAACATTGCCGATATATTCCTGGGGTACGAGAATATTGGCCTCGATAATAGGCTCACGAATTTCCTCGATCAGGTTCGGCTCGGGCAACTCGGACGGGTTGTCGATCTTCAGGATCTCACCGCTTTTGCTCAGCACTTCGTAAATAACCGTCGGCGCAGTCGTGATCAGTTCCAGGTCATACTCGCGTTCAAGTCGCTCCTGGATGATCTCCATGTGAAGCATACCAAGGAAACCACAGCGGAAACCGAAACCCAACGCGGTTGAAGTTTCAGGCTCGTAATGCAGGGAGGCGTCATTCAGACTGAGTTTCTGCAGAGCCTCACGACATGCTTCATAGTCATCCGCGCTGATCGGGAACAGGCCGGCAAACACACGTGGCTGTACCTTCTGGAAACCCGGTAACTGCCCTGTTGCGGGCCGCTCGGCAAGCGTCAGGGTATCACCAACCGGTGCACCGGCAATATCCTTGATGCCGGCAATAACATACCCCACATCACCAGCTTCAAGGGCACCAAGTTCGATGCGTTTCGGGGTAAACACGCCAACCTTGTCAACAAGGAAATCCCTGCCAGTCGACATGACGCGGATCTTCTGTTTTGGCCGCAGGCTACCGTGAACAATCCGCACCAGCGATACCACACCGAGATAGTTATCAAACCAGGAATCAATAATCAGTGCCTGCAACGGTGCCCCGGCATCACCCTGCGGCGCCGGGATCTTCTGCACAAGTTGTTCCAGCAAATCATCTACACCGATGCCGGTCTTGGCACTGACCTCAACTGCATCATGCGCCTCAATACCTATGATTTCCTCGATCTCGTGTTTAACCCGTGCCGGTTCAGCAGCCGGCAGATCGATCTTGTTCAGTACCGGCACGACTTCCAGACCGAGATCGATCGCAGTATAGCAATTCGCGACACTCTGCGCTTCGACGCCTTGTGAAGCATCGACCACCAGCAAGGCCCCTTCGCAGGCGGCGAGGGAACGCGATACCTCATAGGAAAAATCCACATGTCCGGGGGTATCAATGAAATTCAACCGGTAGGTTTTGCCATCAGAGGCCTTGTAATCAAGCGTGACACTCTGCGCCTTGATCGTGATGCCACGCTCGCGCTCGATGTCCATTGAGTCGAGTACCTGCGCCTGCATCTCGCGTTCGGAGAGTCCGCCACATTTCTGGATGAAACGATCGGCAAGCGTGGATTTACCGTGATCGATGTGGGCGATAATGGAGAAATTGCGGATGTTCTCCATATTCATAGGGATGTCTGACCTCGATATGCCGGTTTGGCCGGGTAGGATTTGCAAAAAAACAGGCGCCCGAGGCGCCAGTTTACGTAATCAAACACGAGTATTCGCCCGTGCGCCTGCGGATTATACCGTATTACGCACCGCGGCTGAAATGCTCCAGCAGGGCCTGTCGATCAAGGTAGTAGTGACAAATCTCACTGTCCCCGGCCAGCAACACCGGGATACGTTCTCCATAGCGCTGCTGCCAGTCGGCCCTGGCGTCGATATCGCGAAATTCGAGGCTGAAATCAAGCTGCTCCCGGCAGTTTTCCAGGGCCTCGCGCATATCATCACACAGATGACAGCCGCTGCGGCCGTACATAACAAGTTGTACAGCTGCAGCCCGGGCTTTATTTGTCATCCTTGTCCAGCTTCATCGCCACGAACACCGGCCCACTCCTGCGTTGTATCAGCACGGGTACGGCACGATCATCAGGCAGTTTTTCCACAAGCTCGGCAAAATGTTTGACGTCCCTGACCTCGATATCATTCATACGCAGGATGACATCACCCTTGCGGATCCCCGCCTTCATGGCTGGTCCCGGGCTGATAGTCGTAACCATGACGCCATTTTCTGCCACATCATAGGCCTTGCGCTGTGCGGCAGTCAGGTCAGATACGGTTGTGCCGATACGGTTTTCCTTGCTGGTTTTCGGTTCACCGGCAAGCTGTAATTCTTCCTGCTCGGGTAATTCACCGATCATCACATGCAGGGTAAGTACACGGCCCTTGCGCAAAACGCGCACCGGTACCCGCTTATCGACCGGCGTGCGCCCTACCAGCGGTGGCAAATCTTTCGATCGGAGGATCTCTTCGCCATTAAAGCGGATGATAATGTCACCGACCTCAAATCCGGCCTTGCTGGCCGGGCTGTCATCAAGCACGCGTGAAACCAGTGCGCCCATCGGTTTGTCCATGTCGAAGGATTCGGCAAGCTCACGTGTCACATCCTGGATCAGGACCCCCAGCCAGCCACGTGTCACCCGGCCCTTGGTACGCAGTTGGTCAGCCACACTCATGGCGACCTCGACAGGAATGGCAAATGACAGGCCCATGAAGCCACCGGTACGGCTGTATATCTGCGAATTCACACCAACTACTTCACCATCCAGGTTGAACAGCGGGCCGCCAGAGTTACCCGGGTTAATCGCCACATCAGTCTGGATGAATGGCACATAGTTTTCGCGTGGCAAACTACGTCCCTTGGCACTGACAATACCGGCTGTCACCGAATGATCAAAACCGAACGGTGAACCTATCGCCAGCACCCATTCTCCAACTTTCAGATCCGAAGATTTGCCCAACTCGACGACCGGCAACTGTTCATTGCTGTCAATCTTCAGCAACGCAATATCGCTACGCTCGTCAGTACCGATAATCTTCGCAACAAACTCGCGACGATCGCTCATACGCACGATAATTTCATCGGCCCCCTTGACGACATGGTTGTTCGTGATCACATAACCGTCAGCAGAATAGATGAAACCGGAGCCCAGCGATTTCGCGTCATATTCGCGCGGTTCGCCGTTACCTTCGCCAAAGAAGTGCTGAAAAAAATCATGCAGCGGGCTATCTTCGGGCAGGTCAGGAATCTCCAACCCTTCCGGCAAACGTGAACTGCGTTTCACTTTCTGTGTGGTACTGATATTA
>JASFME010000076.1:0-9392 GCA_050117725.1 Granulosicoccaceae bacterium
AGATCGCTAACCCAGGATAAAGTCTGTTTGCTGGATGGATGTGCAGAGAACCGCTTCAACCAGATAATATCCCCAACCAGGATATGATTGAGTGTACCCAGTACCGATTTGAAAAAAGCGCCTCTATTTCTGCAAAGATCATCTTGAGACAATTGAGAAGCTGCGTTATATAACCTCCCATTCATGAGATGATTATATTCGCCAAATAACCGAAACTGTTTCAGTATATTCACAAACCAACCTCTTCATAATCAATGTGGCCATTTACTGTTTTATTCAGCCTTTTCAGGTTAATTAACACTGGAGCAATGGGCAACGGGAAAATCAGCGCTGTAGATGGCTCAGCTCACCGCCGCAGGTCTTGCAATAGTAACGCGCCCTGCCCCGCAGTACCTGATTATGGCGACGAGTGGTGAAGTGATGGGTGCGACAACCACACTGGTAGGCATGCTGCCGTTGCCTGCGCACCGGCACACCTTCAAGGTCATAGTTGCAGGTACGTTTCGCGTCGGCGCCAAACGCATGCATGAGTGCCTGCCACTCTGCACCATGCGGGCGGATAAGACGCATGCCGTACACACAGTCGGTGATGTAGTGCGCCACCTCGTGCGGTACGGTCGCCGCCAGGTTGTCATCGAAATATTTCGCGAACAGATAGGGGTTGTAACGGATGCATCGTTGCCGCCTGTCGACACGGTACATACCGGCGGCGCGTCCTTTCAGGTCAAACGTGACCGCGATGGGTGCGAATGAGCGGGCAAAGATCTCGCTTGCACGGTGGATATAGTCCGCGGTCAGTTCGATGACCTGCTGCCGTTGACCGGCATGAATGGGTTCGACAAGTGCTATCGGCATAGCTAGTCCGTTGCACTGATCTTGCCCCGCAGGGCCTTGACCTTGCCGCGCTTGCTCTTGCTGTCCATGCGCCGGGCCCGGGCATTACGACCGGGCTTCGTCGGTACGCGCTTTTTACGGGTCACCGCGACGCTTCTCACGAGTTCGCGCAGCGATTGCAGCGCCGCCTCGCGGTTTTTTTCCTGGCTGCGGTACTGCTGCGCCTTGATCACCACCATGCCCTCTTTGCTGATGCGATGGTCACGCAGTTTCAATAAGCGTTGTTTGTAGAAATCAGGCAGCGATGAGGCGCGGATATCGAAACGCAGGTGGACTGCGGTCGAGGATTTATTAACGTGCTGCCCGCCCGGTCCCCGCGCACGGATCGCATGTATCTCGATCTCGTGTTCCGGGATGATGACGTTATTGGAGATCTGCAGCATGGTTACCTGGTCAGGCTCGCGCGCACAAATGGGCGCCAGCCCGAATGATAACCAATTTGCGCTCACCCTGGCGAATTTAGCCCGCCGCGTGTTTGGCCTTCTCTGTGGTCATATTTTTTACCTGCTTCGGTCCGCGTTTGGCCGCGGATTTTGATTTCGCCTTGAGACCACCCTTGCGCCCACCTTTACCGCCAGTTTTACTTCTGGCCGCAGACTTTTTCGGTTTGCCGGCTTTCGAACGGGGTGGTTTGTCCGCTGTACCCTCGATGCTGATGTTCAGCTTTTGTCCGCATACCCAGACCTGCTTCAGGTGCTTGAACGCTTCCTTGGGCATGCCTTCAGGCAGGTCGACGGTGCTGTAGGTATCATAGAGTTTGATATGCCCGATGTGCTGGCTGTCCAGACCAACCTCGTTGGCAATGGCGCCGACGATATTTTTCGGTTGCACACTGTGAGCGCGGCCTACCGCGATGCGGTAACGCACCATACCTTCTTCGGGACGCGTTTCAGTGGCGCGCCGCTCACGGCTCGCTTCGCGCCGGCCGGCTTGCTGTTGTGCGGGCTCGAAGTGTGTCTGCTTGTCACGCTTTTCGGGCACCAGCGGACGTTCACGCTGTTGCAGGTACGCCAGGGCAGCGGCGATCTCACCGAGACCGATGTTATGCTCGCTCTGGTAGCCCTCGATGAGTTCCTGGTAAAAGCCCAGGTCCTGCGACTCGATGGCATCAGTAATCGTCTGCTTGAACTGCTCGATACGACGATCGGCGATAGCCTCGCGACTGGGCAGTTGCATCGGAGCAATCACCTGGCCGGTGGCCTTCTCAATCGCGCGCAGCATGCGCTTCTCGCGCGGCACCACAAACAGGATCGCCTCACCCTTGCGGCCGGCACGGCCGGTGCGGCCGATACGGTGCACATAGGCCTCGGTGTCGTATGGGATGTCGTAATTGACCACGTGGCTGATACGCTCCACGTCCAGGCCACGTGCTGCCACATCGGTGGCGACAACAATATCCAGTGCGCCACTTTTCAGGCGAGCCACGGTTTTTTCACGCATGGCCTGGTTCATGTCGCCATTCAGCGCCGCGCTCGAATAGCCACGTGCCTCGAGCTTCTCGGCCAGTTCGACGGTGGCGTTCTTCGTACGCACGAAAATGATCAGGGCCTTGAAGTCCTCGACCTCGAGAATACGGGTCAGTGCATCGAGCTTGTGCAGGCCGCTCACCTGCCAGTAACGCTGGTTAATCGTCGTCACCGTGCTGGTCTTCGACTTGATGCGGATTTCGACCGGATCGTGCAGGTGGTTGCGGGCGACACGGCTGATTGCCTGGGGCATGGTGGCGGAGAACAAAGCTACCTGTTTTTGTGCAGGCGTATAGTCGAGGATCTGCTCGACATCATCGATGAAACCCATTCTGAGCATCTCATCAGCTTCATCGAGCACCACGGCAGACAGATTGTCCAGTACCAGGGTTTTGCGTCGTAGATGATCCTGAACGCGTCCGGGCGTACCCACCACAACGTGCACACCTCGGCGCAACTGACGCAATTGCACATCCATACCCTGGCCACCGTAGACCGGCAGGATATGGAAGCCCTTCATATGACGGGCATAGGTTTGCATCGCCTCGGCCACCTGGATGGCCAGTTCTCGGGTCGGCGTCAGTACGAGGACTTGCGGCTGTTTCACTGCCAGGTCGAGGCGGCTGAGCAACGGCAGGGCAAACGCGGCCGTCTTGCCGGTACCGGTTTGCGCCATGCCGAGCAAATCCCGGCCCTGCAGCAGCGGCGGGATACTCTCGGCCTGGATCGGCGACGGTGCCTCGTAGCCAACTTCATCAATGACCTTGAGAATGGCTGGCGCAAGCGCCAGTTCGGAAAAACGGGAAACAACAGTGTCAGTAGACATAAACGAGCCTGTAGTAGTAAAGCAGTAACTGGAATCAAGAGCGTCGGGGAACCTCAAGGATAGACCTCTTGTCCCTCGACGCGTGTATTACGGGCAGATTAGTCGCGACCGCCGCCGAGCAACGCCGGGATCTCCCGCCCGCCACGCTGGCGGGAGGAGGATGACCCTCGGCTTGCTGCCGGCTTGCTGCGGCTGCCGCCTTCTGCGGTACGTGCTGTGTCGCGTGACCTGGGCTTGTGTCCAGAACGTCGTCCACCCTGCTCACCGGACGTGTTCGATCCCGCCTGCTTGCGTTTGCCATGAGACGGCCTGGCGCGTTTCTGGCCCGCGCCACCACGTGCGTTGTTGCGTCCGTTGGGAATGGGTTCCGCCTTAATCGACGGATCCGGCTCATAGCCGTCGATCACCGTCTTCGGGACCTCGCGCTTGAGCAGACGTTCGATGTCCTTGAGTAACTTGTGTTCGTCGACGCACACGAGTGACAATGCCTCGCCCTCATTACCGGCGCGGCCGGTACGGCCGATGCGATGCACGTAGTCCTCCGGCACGTTGGGCAGTTCGAAGTTCACGACATGCGGCAACTGGTCGATGTCCAGGCCACGCGCCGCGATATCGGTGGCGACCAGCACGCGCACGGCGCCCTGTTTGAAATCTGCCAGTGCACGGGTACGCGCACCCTGGCTCTTGTTACCGTGAATGGCTGCGGCAGTGATACCGTCGCGCTCCAGTTGCTGCGCGAGCCGATTCGCGCCGTGCTTGGTACGGGTAAACACGAGTACCTGTTGCCAGTTCTGCGAACCGATCAGGAAGGACAGCAGTTCCCGCTTGCGTTCCCGATCCACGGGGTGGATGACCTGCGCGACGCGCTCGGAGGCGGTATTGCGACGCGCGACCTCGATCAGGACCGGGGAATCGAGCAGGCCATCGGCGAGCTTTTTGATCTCATTGGAGAAGGTGGCGGAGAACAGCAGGTTCTGCCGTCCCGCCGGCAGCAGGTTCAGGACCTTGCGGATATCGCGGATGAAGCCCATGTCCAGCATGCGATCGGCCTCGTCGAGCACGAGGATTTCCACACTGGACAGATCCACGGTGCCCTGACTGACATGATCGAGCAGGCGGCCCGGCGTCGCCACGAGGATATCGACACCACGGCGCAATTTCGCGATCTGCGGATTGATCTTGACGCCACCAAAGATCACGGCGGAGGTCAGTGGCAGATGTTTGCCGTAAGTGGCCACGCTCTCGCCTACCTGCGCGGCCAGTTCCCGCGTCGGCGTCAGGATGAGGGCACGCACGGCACATCGGCTGCCCTTGCCGGAACGGGCGCTCAATCGCTCCAGCAGCGGCAGGGTAAAACCGGCCGTCTTGCCGGTGCCGGTTTGTGCACCGGCCATGATGTCGCGCCCTTCCAGGATAACGGGGATGGCCTGACGTTGTACGGGTGTGGGTTCGCTATAGCCCTGCTCGGCGACAGCACGCAGTAAATCGGCCGACAGGCCGAGGGTATTGAATGACATTGTATGGAATGCTCCTGAATCGGCCCACCCGATACATCTGGCATCAGGACGGTCTAGGCGGAATCTTTTTGTGTTTCGAGGCTAGCCGGGTGGGGATGACCGCGATGATGTCAGGCGCAGACCGATGTGCGCCGGGATAAGTGCCATTATAAAGCAATTTTGCAAGGAAATGGCGGAAATCTGTTGTAAAACTCCTGTAAATGTCCGAAATCAACCGGAACACGTGTCCTGTTGTGTGTCACTGACAATATTATCGTAACACGCGCTGGCTATTCGTTAGATATAGGGGCAAATATCAGGAAATCAATGCTGACAGCCAGGCGTCATAACGGGAACTATTACTCCGAATACAGGTGACAGCTGACCGTGTGCCCGGCACCCATCTGCATGGCTTCAGGATAGCGTTCGCGGCAGACCGGCATGGCATGCGGGCAACGCGGATGGAAATGACAGCCCTGTGGTGGATGCGACGGCGAAGGCAGGTCGCCTTCCAGCCGGATCACCTCACGTTTGCTTGCCGCATCGATGACCGGCACGGCCGATAGCAGCGCCTGTGTGTAGGGATGTTTCGGTGACCCGAGAACGGCTTCGACACTGCCCTGCTCGACGATACGGCCAAGATACATAACCGCGATATCGTGGGCGAGATATTCAACCACCGAGATGTTGTGCGTGATAAACAAGTAACCCAGGCCGAGTCGTGACTGCAAGTCCTGTAACAGGTTCAGGATCTGCGCCTGCACGGAGACATCGAGCGCACTGGTCGGTTCATCGCAGACGATCAGTTTCGGTTCGACGGCCAGCGCCCGCGCAATACAGATCCGCTGGCGCTGGCCACCGGAAAATTCATGCGGGTAACGCTGCGCACTGTCGGCCGACAGACCCACCTGTTCGAGCAAGGCGTGCACACGCTGCCGGGTATCGCCACGACTTGTCGTCATCCCCTGTGCCTGTATCCCCTCGGCAATGATGTCGCCGACCAGCATGCGCGGGTTCATCGATGAGAACGGGTCCTGGAAAACGATCTGCAGGTCACTGCGCAGGCGGCGCAGGGCCTCGCCGCGCAGAGTCGTCAATTCCTGCCCGGCGTATTGCACGCTGCCTGTGGTCACCGGCAACAATTGCAGCATGCCCTTGCCCACGGTGGTCTTGCCGCAGCCTGATTCACCGACCAGCGCCAGGGTCCGTCCCGCGTGCAGTTGCAGGGATACCCCGTCGACCGCACGGACATGCCCGACGACGCGCTTGAACAGGCCACGATGGATCGGAAAATGGACGCGCAGGTTGTCCACCGCCAGAAGTTGTTCACCACGGGCCACCGTCCCGGCACGGGCCGCCTGTTGCGGTGTTGCCCGGCTGGTTGCCTGGCCGCTTTGTATCTGCGCGTGCAGGTGACAACGGATGCCACTGCCGCCCGCCCTGCCCTCCCAGACCGGCACCTGCGAGCGGCACGTGTCGGTCGCAAAATCACAACGCTCGGCAAACCGGCAACCGCTGAATTCCTGTAACAGCGACGGGACGCTGCCGCGCAATACGGCGAGGTTCTCGCCGCGTTTCATGTCTGCCGGCAGGGAGGCAAACAGTTTCTGTGAATACGGATGTCGCGGGGCACGAAAAAATTCTTCACGGCTGGCCTGCTCGACGATCTGGCCGGCATACATGACCGCGACATGATCGGCAGTACCTGCCACCACGCCGAGGTCATGTGTGATCAAGAGGATGGCCATGCCGGTCTTGCGTTGCAGGTCCTTGAGCAGGTCCAGCACCTGCGCCTGGATGGTCACGTCGAGCGCCGTGGTCGGTTCATCGGCGATCAGCAATTCCGGCTCTGCAGCCAGGGCAATCGCGATCATGATGCGCTGTTTCATGCCGCCGGATAGCTGGTGCGGGTAATTGCCGATGCGGCGCGGCGGATCGGGGATACCCACCGCATCGAGTAACTCGAGCACGCGTTGCCGGATGGCCTCGCCACGCAGCGCGGTGTGCTGGCGGATGGTCTCGCCGATCTGATCGCCAATCGTCAGTACCGGGTTCAACGAGGTCTGCGGCTCCTGAAAGATCATCGCGATGCGTTTACCGCGCACACTGCGCATCTTCACCTCGGAATAATCCATGAGTTCGGTATTGCCGAGCCGCATACTGCCACTGACGATGCGGCCGGCCGGTTCCGGCACGAGCTTCATGAGCGACAGGGCCGTCATCGACTTGCCGCAACCGGATTCACCCAGCAGGGCAAAGGTCTCGCCGCGCCGGATATCGAAACTCACGCCATCGACCGCGCGCAGGTTGCCCTGCCGGGTTTCGAACCACGTTTTCAGATCGCGCACCTGTAACAATACATCACTCATCATTGGGTCCTTAAACGCGGATCAAAGGCATCGCGCACGGCATCGGCGAGCAGGTTGGCGGCCAACACGAGCAAAAACATAAACACGAATGCCGCCATCAGCGACCACCAGACGATCGGTTCACGCGCCATTTCCAGGCGCGCGCTGTTGATCATATTACCCCAGCTGATCATGGAAGGATCGACACCGACACCGACGTATGACAGGACGGCCTCGGCCAGCACGAGTCCGCTGAAGTCGAGCACGATCACGATCAGCACAATGTGCATCGTGTTTGGCAGCAGGTGCCGGCTGATGATGCGCGCACTGCTCACCCCGAAGGCCTGCGCGGCCTGGATGTAATCCACCTCGCGCAGCTTCAATACCTCGCCACGCAGCAGACGACACAGTGACGTCCAGCTCGTGATGCCGAGAATCATGCACAGAAACAACAGGCGGATGTCGGCACGTTGCGTCACCGATCTGAACAGATCGGGATGACTGTCGATATAGGCCTGCATGATCAGCACGGCGGCGGCAATCAATAATATACCGGGGATCGAACTCAGCGTCGTATACAGATACTGGATCACATCGTCGATCCAGCCGCGGAAATAACCGGCCATGATGCCAAACAGGATCGCAAACGGCAGCATCACGAGCGTCGTCAACGTGCCAATTAACAGCCCGGTACGGATACTCTTCAGACTTTGATAAAACACGTCGGTACCGACCTTGTCCGTGCCCAGCACGTGATAATGTGGTGCCAGTTGCAGGGCCAGCATGAACACGAGCACGAGCAGGCCGGCGGTCGCCAGTAACGATTTCCATGGATAACCCGTCTCACCGTTCCACATCTGGCGCAACATGGCCGTCAAACAGGTACGTGCGCGACGCGCCTGCCACCAGGCCAGCGCAAAGACCAGCACGGCGACAACAATAACTGAATGCAAGACCGCGTTGAGGCTGCGCTGCCGCACATCCGGCCACAACTGGCGGTCAGGATCATCAAGATGCGCCGCACCATGCACAAGGCGCGGGTAGTCGCGTGTCACGCTGCCGTCCGGCAGTTCGATACTTTCCTTGGTATACAGGTGGGCGGCAAACGGTGAGGAATACGTTGTTTCAGTTTGCGTCTTGAGCGGTAATACAAGCCGGTCGAGCAGGCTGTACACTTCGGCGGAATAACGTACTCCCCCACCCTCCGGTTTCGCTACTGGTACGCGGAAATGCACCGAGTCCAGCAAGCCGATACCGATATAGGTCAGCATGACCACGAGGGCGCTCATCGCCAGGCGTCGCCGCAGGACGGAACGCCAGGGGGCACGCAGGTGTTCATGGCGGCGGGCATAGATGACAAAGGCGGTAATCGCGCCCACCAGCAGATAAACCAGCCAGTCCGTCCAGAGCACCTCAGGCCTGACTGACCACCAATGGAATGTGAATGTATCGCCCGGCATACTCAATGCAACCTGATACGTGGATCCACCACGGTGTAGGAAATATCGGTCAGGATCAGACCAATGATGTACAGCACTGAACCGAGGAACACCATCGCCTTCACAATCGCAAAATCCTGTGCGTAGATAGCATCAATTGTGTAACTACCCAGCCCGGGGATACCGAAGAAGGATTCGATGAGCAGGCTGCCCATGAACAGGCTGGGGATCACAACCACAACCCCGGTCAGGATCGGCACGAGCGCATTCTTCAACACGTGCCGGAACAATACGCGCAACTCCGACAGGCCCTTGGCGCGCGCCGTACGTACATAGTCCTTGTTGATCTCCTCGAGAAATATGGTGCGATACCAGCGTGTACCCGGACCAATCGCACCGATGACGCCAATCACGACCGGCAGGATCAGGAACTTGATCGCCTCCGGGCCCGTGTCATAACCGGAGATCGGGACAAGGTGCCATAACTTGCTCACGAGATACTGGCCACCGATGATATAAAACAGCGTTGAGATGGACATGAGGATCACGCCAAGCACCACGCCGGACATGTCGATATATGTCCCGCGAAAAAATGCCAGCAACATCGACAGCGTAATATTCACGAGCAGACCGACCAGAAATATGGGCAAGGCAATCGCCAGGCTCGGCCACATGCGCTGTTTTATGTCCTGCCCGATATCCCGACCATCATCGGCCGTGCCGAAATCAAACACAAACAGGCGCACGGATTTTTCAAAAAAAATCGTCTCGGTAACACTGTCGATGCCTTCAGCCTCGGTGTTATACAGCAACGGCTTGTCATAACCGCGCTCGGCCTTCCATTTCTGGATCGCTTCGGGTGTCACATGCTTCACACCAAGGTTAATGCGCGCCATGTTGTCCGGGCTGTTCACGACAAAAAA
>JASFME010000077.1:0-9357 GCA_050117725.1 Granulosicoccaceae bacterium
CGCGTCCAGACCGGTCGGCTTGCGGCCACCGTGAGTGAAGATCTCCCAGCGATCCGGTTCGTCTTCGGCACTGACCTTCTTCGCATCGATGGCCACGACGATACACTGCGAACCGAACTTCTCCGCGGCCTCGCGCACAAATTCGGGGTTGTGCACGGCCGCGGTGTTGATGCCAACCTTGTCGGCACCGGCATTGAGCATGCGCCGAATGTCGTCGACGGTGCGGATCCCGCCACCAACGGTCAGCGGGATGAATACCTGCCCGGCGACCTGTTCGACGACATGCACGATGGTGTCGCGGTTATCCGAACTCGCGGTAATATCGAGAAAGGTGATCTCATCCGCACCCTGTTCATCGTAACGTCGCGCCACCTCGACCGGATCACCGGCGTCACGGATATCGACAAACTGCACGCCCTTGACGACACGACCGTTATCGACATCGAGACAGGGAATGATGCGTTTCGCCAGGCCCATAGAAAAATCTCAACGCACCGGCGCACAGGCGCAAAGGTCGTGGAGGAATTTAAAATCTTTGCTATCAATACTTGTAAACACTTTGCGTTCTCTGCGTCCTGGCGTCTCTGCGTTGGCTGTTATTCCTTGTCGCACAACTCGTCGGCAAGTTTCTGCGCTTCGGCAAAATCGAGCGTGCCCTCGTAGATCGCGCGACCGGTGATCGCGCCACTGATACCCTCGTTGCTGACTTCGGCAAGCCGACGGATATCATCCATATTGCTGATGCCGCCCGAGGCGATCACGGGAATGGTAATCGCCTTGGCCAGTTCGACGGTCGCTTCGATATTTACACCTGTCATCATGCCGTCACGGCCGATGTCGGTGAAGATGATCGCCTCGACGCCATCGCGCTCGAAGTGCTGCGCCATGTCGATGACGTCGTGATGCGAGAGTTTCGACCAGCCATCGATCGCGACCTTGCCGTCCTTTGCATCGAGGCCAATAATAATGTGGCCGGGGAACTCGATGCAGATGTCGGCGACAAAGTGTGGTGCATTGACCGCCTTGGTGCCGATGATGACATACTCCACACCGGCTTCGAGATAGGTCTGGATGGTGTCTTCATCGCGAATACCTCCACCAACCTGGATCGGCAAATCGGGGTAGGCCTCGGCAATATCATGAATCACTGCCGCGTTGACCGGTTTGCCGGCAAACGCGCCATCCAGGTCAACAATATGCAGGCGCCGCGCACCGGCCTCCACCCACTTGCCGGCCATCGCCACCGGGTCATCGGAAAACACCGTGCTGTCTTCCATTTTGCCCTGTCGCAGGCGTACACACTTACCTTCTTTCAGATCGATCGCGGGTATGATATCCATGCCCTGTTCCCCTTACACACTTCCATCCCAAGCAAGAAAGTTTTCCAGCAACTGCAAACCGGCATGCTGGCTCTTTTCCGGGTGAAACTGCGCGGCGAATACATTGTCGCGCGCCACCACAGAAGTAAATAGTCCGCCGTACGGCGTGGAACCGGCAACGATATCCGGTGTCGACGGTTCAACATAATAACTGTGCACAAAGTAAAAACGGCTGCCGTCAACGATGTTCTTCCACATCGGGTGCGGTTGTTGCTGGAACACCTGGTTCCAGCCCATGTGAGGGATTTTCAACTTTTCACCGGAGTCACTGTCGCGCAGTCCACCAGTAAAGCGTCGCACATTGCCGTTGAATATACCAAGACATTCAACACCATCATTCTCATCGCTGTGCTCCATAAGCGCATGCATGCCCAGGCACACACCGAGAAACGGTTTGCTGTGTACCACTTCCTGGATGACGTCGACAAGCTCGAGCCGATGTAACTCGCTCATGCAATCCCGGATTGCGCCAACACCGGGCAGCACGACGCGATCTGCACTGCGGATCACGTCGGCATCATTGGTAACACGGATATCCGTTGCACCGACATGTTCAATCGCCTTCGCTACCGAGTGCAGATTGCCCATGCCGTAATCAATGACAGCGATCGTATTCATTGCGATAAAGCCGGTTGAATGTCTTAGAGACTACCCTTGGTTGATGGCATCATGCCTTGCATACGCGGGTCCGCTTCGAGCGCCATGCGCAGGGCGCGTCCGCATGCCTTGAATACGGTTTCGGCAACGTGGTGCGCATTCGCGCCACGGATACAATCGATGTGCAGGGTCAGCTGGGCGTGATTGACAAAGCCCTGGAAGAACTCGACAAACAGGTCAACATCGAAGTCACCGATGCGCGCGCGCGGGAAATCGACGTGATATTCGAGCCCCGGTCGACCGGAGAAATCAATCACGACCCGTGACAGCGCCTCGTCAAGCGGCACATAGGCATGGCCATAACGACGGATACCTTTTTTGTCACCGATGGCCTCGGCAAAGGCCTGGCCGAGGGTGATACCGATATCCTCCACCGTGTGGTGGGCATCGATGTGCAGATCGCCGCTGGCTTCGATATCCATATCGATAAGGCCATGCCGGGCGATCTGGTCGAGCATGTGCTCGAGAAACGGCACACCGGTTTTCATCCCGGCCTTGCCGCTACCATCAAGATTGAGGGAAACAGTAATCTGGGTCTCAAGCGTGTCGCGCTTGACGCTCGCAGTGCGGTCAGCCATGTCGGAATACCGAAAGAAAAAACCTGTCTGGTTGTAACGTATTACGCCGAAATTCATGCCTTCGGCAATCCAGCGCCTATGATACCTTATTTATAAGGTAAGAAAAGCCAAACTTGCCGCGGGCAGAGTATCCCGGCTATGCCAGAAAATTTTGTAAACTTGATCCAGGTCAATGTTCCATCTCCAGCGCTGGCGACAATAGCAGCACGGAAATTATCCACAGATAACAGATACTGGAGTAGCAACGCGATGAAACACACACTTACTATCAGCTGCCTCGCAGCCGGCGTTCTCGCCGCCACCAGCCTGCCGGCACAGGCCTATGAAGCAGGCGACTGGGTCGTGCGTGGCCGGATTATCAACGTCAACCCGAATGATGACAGCGGCGCGGTCAGTTTAAACGGTTCTCCGATTGCCGGGTCGGGCGTCAGTGTCGACGACGACACCGTCCTGGAAGTCGATTTCACCTACATGCTGCACCGCAACTGGGGCCTGGAACTGATCCTCGCCACCTCCGAGCACAATGCCGATGGCTCAGGCTCATTAGCCGGGGTGGATCTCCTCGACTCTGATGTCTTGCCACCGACCCTGACCCTGCAGTATCACTTCCTGCCGGGCAACAATATCCGCCCCTATGCCGGTATTGGTATCAACTATACACACTTCTATAACGAAGATGGCAAGGGCGGGTTCAGCGCCTTCGATGTCGATATTGACGATTCCTGGGGGCTCGCCGCTCAGGCCGGTGTGGATGTCGACCTTAACAAGGACTGGTTTGTGAATTTCGATGTGAAATACATCGATATCGACACGACCGCGGAACTCACCAGCGGTAGCACTGTCTATAAAGCTGATGTGGATATCGACCCGTGGGTGTGGGGTATCGGTATCGGTACGAGTTTCTAGTCGTAGAGTCGTATTTCTCCTTATTGACCGGGTCCACTGCAAGGTGAGACCCGGCTTTTTTATCAGTAAAGGCTCGAAATTGTTCAGCCACTCTGCGTCTGCAGCTTACTGCAAAGCAAACAGTTAGCAGAAAAACACGCGTCAATATTTTCACAACTGCCAGCCGGCGGCTGCATACTCCCTCTCAGGTTTCAAGCCAGAACGTGACCGGACCGTCGTTGGTCAGGGCAACCTGCATGTCCGCACCGAAACGGCCACTTGCGACCTTGCCGTACACTGCCCGCGCCCGCTCGAGCAGGTAACTGAACAGCCGTTCGCCGTCCTCGGGCGCAGCGGCCGGGGTAAAGCTCGGCCGGGTGCCCCTGCCTGTGTCAGCCGTCAGGGTGAACTGCGGCACGAGCAGCAGACCACCTTTAACATCAGTGAGGCTACGGTTCATGCGGCCTTCATCGTCCTCGAAGACGCGGTAGCCGAGCAGGCGCTCGAGCAGGCGGTCGGCCTGCGCCTCGCTGTCAGCGCGTGCGACCCCGACCAGCACGAGCAGCCCCGGGCCGATCTCGCCGATGGTCTCACCGTCGACCTCGACCTTCGCCTGAGTGACGCGCTGCAACAGGCCAATCATAGCGCCCCAAGCTTGCGGGCCATGTCGCGTGTCGCCGACACGAGTGCGTCGACAATACCCGGCTCGGAGGCGGCATGCCCGGCATCCGGGATGATATGCAGCTCGGCCTGTGGCCAGGCCTCGTGCAGCGCCAGCGCATTGTCGACGGCACACACGACATCATAACGGCCATGTATGATCACGCCCGGAATATCCACCAACTTGCAGGCATTGTTCACGATCTGGTCGGGTTCGAGAAAACTGTCGTGCATGAAGTAGTGGCACTCAACGCGTGCCATGGCAAGTGCGAAATGCGGGTCGGCAAAACTGGCCTCGGCCTTCGGATCGGGTTTCAGACTGATGGTACGCCCCTCCCATAATGACCAGGCCTTTGCCGCCTCGAGCCGGATCTGTTCATTATCACTGGTCAGCAGGCGATAGTAAGCGCTTACCATCTCATCACGCTCCGCTTCAGGCACGGGCGCGAGGAAGTCCTGCCAGTATTCCGGAAAGATACGGCTCGCACCATGCTGGTAGAACCAGGCAATATCGCGCCGCCGGCACAGAAAAATGCCGCGCAGGATCAGACCTGAGACGCGTTGCGGGTGAGTCTGCGCATAGACGAGACCCAGTGTCGAACCCCAGGAACCGCCGAACACAACCCACTGCTCGATGCCAAGTGCCTCCCGGATCGCCTCGATATCGCTGACCAGTGCCTGTGTCGTATTGTGCTCGAGCGAGGCATGTGGCGTGGATTGGCCGGCGCCGCGCTGATCGAACAAAATGATCCGGTACACGGCCGGGTCAAAAAATCGCCGGTGAAACGGCAGGCAGCAGCCACCCGGCCCGCCGTGCAGGAACAGCACGGGCAGGCCGTCCGGGTTGCCGCATTCCTCAATATGTAAGTCGTGCGGCGGTTGCACCGCCAGGCGGCGGGTCTGGTACGGCTCGATCTCGGGGTACAACGCCAGCATGACGGGTTATTACGTCTGTGGCGCCTTCCAGCCGATTGCTGCGGCAACCCCGGCCAGCAACAGGCCAAGCAGAAGCAGGATGGGGCCGATGCCGGTGCCGAGGATCGTACCGGCCCAGCCCAGCTCGAACACGACCACCAGGTACAGCACGCCGGAATGCAACAGGGTGCCGAGAATAAATACCCAGCTGATGACAAGCTTGAACAGCCGACCGACGGTCAGGAACATGAGCACAATGCCCACCACAATGTTCAGCAGGGACTCGAGATTACCGTGCGCGTGCGGTCCGCCCTTGATGGCCGTGTTCGGCACTTCGGCATTGAGCTGCTTGTTCAGGGCGAGCAGGGCCTTCGCGTTCATTTGCGCAATCTCGGCAGCGGTCATGGGCTCAAGGGTTTCGGCGTTTTCAAAACCGGTGTCAGCGGCGAGTTGCAACGGTGCCATGGCCGCCTGCTTGCCGGCTTGTGCCTCACCTATTTGCGGCAGATTCTGCACCATCACCGGCCCGAGCGCGGCGGTGGCAACGAGAAACAGAAAACCGAATACGATATTGATTCTACCAGGCATGGGAAATCCCTCCTCTTCTGCGTGGGCTTGTCATATTGTTATTACTGCGCACCGTTATGGTGCTCCATCTTTACCCTAAAACACAAACCTGCGGGTCGGCATTTTCCTACAAAACTGTGCATGACCCGCTGACAGGCAAGTCGTGCTGATTCTGCCAGTATTGTTTACGTCAATCTCCTTCCAATAGAGTGACGTTTTCAGCCCGGCCCTGTGCCGGGCATTTTTTACTCCTTGAAACGACCGCGCTGAAAACGGGATGCCCAGTGTCGGACCCCTCCCCAGAAATATTCGCGCATACGCTTCCACCATGGTCTGGCCAGCCAGACCTGCAAATCGATCTCGCGACTGTCGGCAAAATCCACCTCGAACATATTCGCCAGGGCACCGGCAAAGCTGGCATCGACCACCGCCAGATTGGCCTCAAGATTCCAGAAGCTGGTCCATTGATCAAAATTGCTCGAACCGATACTCGACATATCATCACACAGCAATGCCTTGCTGTGCAGGGTCCGCGGCGTGTATTCGAAAATGCGGATCCCGGCCCGCATCAGGCGGGCGTAGTAACGATGCCCGACATGGCGCACGGCCGGGTGATCGGTATAGCTGCCGGGTAGCAGCAGGCGCACATCCACGCCGCGCCGGGCGGCGCGCTTGAGTATCCGGCGCAGTTTTACCGAGGGCACAAAATACGCCGTGGATATCCATATCCGGTGTTGTGCGATCTGGATATGACGCATGATCTCGCGTTGCAGGTCACGGTGAAAAATGCCACGCATGCATTGCAGCCGTGCTCGCATAGTGCCTGTTATCAGTGGTTCCATGCGCCGGGGCACCAGTTGTTCCCCGCAGACCTTTTGCCAGCTGTGGGCAAACAGCTGCTGCATATCCCTGACCACCGGACCGGTGACCGCGATCATGGTTTCACGCCAGGCCTGATCGCCGTGCAATTGCGCATCGAACTCGTCACTGATACCACTGCCACCGGTCCAGGCTCTTTGCCCGTCCACAACAAGAATCTTGCGATGGTCGCGCGCAAAGTTATTGCGCCACTGGCCAAGCTGCACAGGGCGATACAGCGCCAGATGCACACCGGCCTGCTGCAGCTGTGCGCGATCCGCCGTGCTGAACAGTCGACTGCCAAACGCATCGAGCAGGGCATACACGCGCACGCCTCGGCGGCTGGCTGCAACCAGTGCCGAAACAAAACGCTGTGCAGTCTGGCCACTCTTGATCAGGTACATCTCGAACAGAATTTCATGTCGTGCCTGTTCGATATCGGCCAGCATATGGGAGAGAAATTCCACGCCGTCGACGTGCAGCGTGACGTGATTGCCGTCGCGCCACGGAAACAGGTTGCGTTTGTAGGCGTGCCTGTCAGGCATTGCGCGCCAGCATAATCAACACGATAACAAACAACACCATCACGCCGATCGGTAACAGGAAACCGGCCCAGTCGCGTTTTTCGGTTTGCTGGCTTTGTTTGAAGGTCTGCGAGATCCCCGGCCCCATCCACAGCAGGACAATAATCACCACGGCCCCCAGCAGCAACATTTCCCATCCTGCAAGCTGTTCCACGTATTGATCCCCCGTTGACTCGTGACAGCGTTATAATGCACGGCAATGCCAGTCAGGTTCAAACACTAATCAACTGTATACGGAATCACACATGCCCCAGCTTCACGGTGACCTGCGCAAAATGCGCGCCACGCTGACCAGCCCGGTCGAATATACCCTGCCCGTCGGTGACAAGGAATTAGCGCTGAATGCGCAGCTCGGCAAGCACCTGACCCTGGAATACAGCGGCGCGATTCACTGTATCGCCTGCGGTCGCAAAACCAGCAAGAGCTACAACCAGGGCTATTGTTTTCCCTGTCTGCAGAGTCTGGCCGAATGTGACATCTGCATCGTCAAGCCGGAAAAGTGCCATTTCGATGCCGGCACCTGCCGTGATGAAAACTGGGCGCAGGACCACTGCATGCAATCACACTATGTCTACCTGGCCAACTCCTCGGGGGTCAAGGTCGGTATCACGCGCGGCAGCCAGATCCCGACCCGCTGGATCGACCAGGGTGCCAGCGAAGCCCTGCCGATCGCCCGCGTCATGAATCGTCACATGTCCGGGCTGGTGGAGATCGCAATGAAGGAGTATGTCTCGGATCGCACCGACTGGCGCAAAATGCTCAAGGGCATGCCGGATCCGGTCAACCTCGGTGAGGTGCGCGATGAACTGTTTGCGCAAACCCGCAAGACCATTCAGGCGATCCGCGATGAATACAGCGAGGAGGCTGTGGAACTGCTTGAAGATGAAGCCGTGACTGCCATCGATTACCCCGTGCTTGCATACCCGGCGAAGGTAACCTCACTGAATTTCGACAAGACCCCGCTGATTGAAGCTACCTTGCAGGGTATCAAGGGCCAGTACCTGATTTTTGATACCGGAGTATTGAATATACGCAAGTTTGGCGGTTACGAGGTGACGGTGAAGACAGCTCGATAACGCCGCTCCCTTCCCTGCGCGATCTCCGCATCAGCTTACTTGTTCTTCAGATAACGTTCATCATTGAAGCTGCTGACCCACTGCGGTTTGTAGGCAACGAAGATGGTCATGCACATGCCGCTGATAAAGGCTTCCGGAAACATGAGTAACAGGCCGTATTGCAGGTAGTGTTGCCACAGGATATCGAAGGCAAAACCTGCAGCGAGCAGGTACATCAGCGCCATGGCAATGCTGACCAGCGCCATGCTCAGCGCCGCACCGAAAAATGCATTGATAAAAATATAGACAAAGAAATGATTGGGCAGGTAGCGATCCACCACGCGGTACAGGCTGGCGATAAAATGCACCGGTAATGCCGCGAGGACGAGCGCATATAATGGATAGCCTGACAACGGCGCACCACTGGCCAGCATGTTGCCGAGTAACACGATACTCATGGCCAGCAGGGCGAATTGCCAGCCGAACATAAGGGTCAGCACGGTGGCGCCGAGTAAATGGATGGGCGGTGACTGGCCGATACCGGCATGGATTGTCCACAGCACGACTACCGCCACGGTCATGCCGAACAGCACATGTTGTGCACTGCGGTCCCGGAGGTGATACCACGGCGCGCGCCACAGTGCATGACCAAGCAAGAGCCAGTACAACAGGTGTGCGGACCACAACCAGACAGGGGAAAAGGCGTCAGCGGGCAGGTACATGCGGCAATCCTACCGCCTCAGCCAGCGGCTGTGAACGCGCCTGACGTTGCAGTCACTACAGGATCACCTATATTAGGCACCGGGGTGTACCCGGGGAATTGATGATGGGGGTTCGGTTATGCAATCTGATGTGCCAGACAAACAGGCGGAGAGACGTGTTTTCCCGCGTATTCCGGCGCAATGCCCGGTGCGTTTTCGTGACAGCCAGAGCCGACGCTGGCTGATTGGCCGGCTCATGGATTTCTCGGCAACCGGCCTGCTTATGATCACACCGCGCGCACTGGAGATTGGTGAGGCGGTAACGGTGCAGCTTGAACGCGGCAGCAGACGCGATATCCCGCCGCTGGCCGGTGAGGGCTCCGTGGTACGATGTATGCAATCCGCTGTCGATCAATTCCAGGTAGCGGTGAAGATACTGCGCTTCACGCCGCAAACCGGCTAAACCACAAGTCAGTCGGCCAGCTTCAGCTGGCTGGTATCGATATCGGGTTCCGGCA
>JASFME010000078.1:0-9352 GCA_050117725.1 Granulosicoccaceae bacterium
TCGAGTCGGTCAGGGTCCTGCAACCGGACATTGTCCTGCTGGATATTCACATGCCCGGCATGAACGGCATTGATGTCGCACAGCAACTCGCTCGTCTGCCGATACCGCCGGCAGTGGTGTTTGCCACGGCCTATGACAATCACGCGCTGGAAGCCTTCGAGGCGCAGGCGATTGCCTATTTGTTAAAACCCGTGCGCGCGGAAAAGCTTGCCGAGGCGATCGACAAGGCGGGCTGTTTGCGTGAAGGGCAACTTGCCGGACTGGCCGATTTGCAAACAGGGCAGGCCCGCACGCATTTAACGATCCACAGTCGTGGCAACCTGGAGCGTCTGTCCGTTGCCAGTGTGTTGTATTTTCGCGCCGAACAAAAATATGTTGTGGCGCGCCATGAAGGCGGTGAAGCCCTGCTCGACGAGTCTCTCGTCTCGCTCGAACAGGAGTTCGGTGAGCAATTCATACGTATCCATCGCAACGCGCTGGTGGCGCGTGATGCGCTGGTCGGTCTGGAAAAGGACAGCCTGGGCCGGGTGCGCGCCATGCTCAGGGATTGTGATGAACGCCTTGATATCAGCCGCCGGCATGTCGCGGCAGTGCGCAAGTTACTTAAATGATAGGGTATTGCCCTGGCCCGTCTCCGGGGGGCGAGGCATCAGGGCTTCAGTGCGACCTTGTTGCCACTGCGCAGTTGTGCCAGTGATTCATCAATCGCCGCATCAAGATAACCGCCGTAATAATCGACCGTGGTCAGGCCGACCAGGTCGGGGACGAGTGTTTCGCCATTCGGGCCAAACAGTTTCACGGTCGGGGTAACGAACACGTTATGCATGTGTGCCAGCGTGTCCGGATCGATCATGCCGCCATCAAAGTCCCGCAGGTCGCTACCGGTATCAATGCTGACCACGCGGATAATGACCTTGTTGTTATATTCGTCATTCTTCAGCATGGGTTTGAGGAAGTCTTCGCGGATCGTGGTGCAGTAGCTGCAATAGCTCGATGAAAACAGGATGAGGATCGGCACTTGTTTCTGCCTGGCCTGTATAGCATCCTGCGCGAGATCCGTGGCGTATTGCAGCGGCCCGGCGGCCGGCAACAGTGTGCTGGTCAGCAGTAACAGCAGGGCAGTCAGGCTTGTAGAGATAAGGCGCATGATTTGCTCAGGGTCCAGAATGTTGCCAAGTATAGCCATGCGCGGCAAAAAATTCCCGCCCGGCGACGTCTTTACGTTAAAATATTGAAAATCCGGCCTTTTCCACAGGGCCATTACGTAATATGACACATCAGCAGAGATTAGGTTCAAGCATGTCAGAGATTCTTCGTATCGCCACCCGTAAAAGCCCGCTTGCCCTGTGGCAGGCCGAGCATGTCCGGGACAGGCTTATGGCTCTCCACCCCGGCCTGCAGGTCGAACTCGTAACGATGAGCACCAGGGGCGACAAGCTCCTCGATACACCGCTGGCGAAGATCGGCGGCAAGGGGCTGTTCGTCAAGGAGCTGGAACGCGCCATGTTCGATGGCGAGGCGGATATCGCCGTGCATTCGATGAAGGATGTACCGGTTGAGTTGCCGGAGGGTCTGCACCTGCCTGTCATCCTCGAGCGCGAGGACCCGCGCGATGCCTATGTCTCGAACCACTATGCGACTTTGGACGAACTGCCCGAGGGTGCCCGTCTCGGTACCTCGAGCCTGCGTCGCCAGTGCCAGTTGCGTGCCCTGCGCCCGGACCTCGAGGTCCGGCACCTGCGCGGCAACGTTAATACACGCCTGAAAAAACTCGATGACGGTGAATTCGATGCGATCATCCTGGCCGCTTCCGGCCTGATGCGGCTTGGCATGGATGAGCGGATCACGGTCAAGCTGCCACCCGAGGTCTGCCTGCCGGCGATCGGCCAGGGCGCGCTGGGCATTGAATGCCGTGAAAATGATCCGCGCATCGAGGCGTTGATCGCGCCGCTTGACCATGCTGTGACCCACACCTGTCTCGCCGCGGAGCGCGCCCTGAACAAGCGGCTTGCGGGCGGTTGCCAGGTACCGATTGCCGGTTTTGCCCTGTTCAGCGGCGACACGCTGCACGTGCGCGGCCTGGTCGGGCGCACCGATGGCAGCGAGGTGCTGCGCAGTGAAATCTACGGCCATGCCGAAGAAGCTGCCAACATGGGTCTGGCGCTGGCCGAAGACCTGCTTGCCCAGGGGGCCGATGAGATCCTCGAAGCGCTCTATGCCGAGAGTGAGGCCGATAGCTGAGATGGGTGATGTACTGGCCGGTGTAACGGTGCTGGTCACCCGGCCACAGGGACAACAAGCCGGACTCGTGGCGGCGATCGAGGCAGCTGGCGGCCGCGCCCTGCACTTTCCGGCCATCGTTATCACGCCGCATCAGCAGACCGAAGCCATGCTGCGCCTGCAACATGCCGCAGCATATGACTGGCTTGTGTTCATCAGCCGCAATGCGGTCGAATACGCCCTGCCGCACCTGCCTGAGCGCCTGCCGAAACTTGTTGCCATCGGCCGTGCCACTGCGACGTCGATGCAGGTCGCCGGTCTGCCGGTGACGCTCGTGCCGCAGCGCTTCGACAGTGAGAGCGTGCTGGCCAGGCTGCCACAGGATATGCAGGGTCAACGCGTGCTGATCGTGCGTGGCGTCGGTGGCCGCGAGACACTGGCCGAAGGCCTGCGGCAGCGCGGCGCGACGGTAGAATTTGCCGAGGTTTACCGGCGCCGCTGTCCGGATCTGCCGGCGGATGCGTTTGCCCGGGTGCTCGTGCAGTCGCCAGACATTGTCACGGCCACCAGCGGCGAGGTCCTGGAGAACCTGATCACGCTGGCCGGTCCGGCCCGGCAACAACTTCTGGCGCTGCCGCTCGTGGTCATGAGCGCGCGCGGCGCAAGGCTTGCAGAGACACTGGGATTTCCACACACTGCTGTTTATATTGCAGCACAGGCCAGTGATGCGGGGATTGTCAGCACGATCAAGCATTGGCACGAGGAAGTATCAGCATGAGCGATGAGAACAAGGCCAACCTGCCTGAACACGACGACACGGAAACCACGGCAGAAGAAACGCTCGCCGAGGAAGAACAGGCGCTGGAGGAGGAAGTCTCCCCGCCAGAGTCCGACACAAACCAGAAGCCGCGCAGCACTGTGGCCAGCCTGCTCGCGGGCCTGGCACTGCTCGTGGCAATCGCTGCGGCCGGCGGGGTCGCCTGGTTGTGGCAACTCACGCAACAGGAAGCGACGACAACGCAAAGCCGGATCGCATCGCTCGGTGACGCGACCCGGCAAGACATAACGGCGCTGAGCGGGCGTCTCGATACACTTGCTGCCCATCAGCTGGAGGTCGACAATGCCCGGGCGACACTGGCGAATTCGTTGCAGTCGCTGCGCGAGGAGATTGGACGCGACCGCAGTGCCTGGGCCGTGGCCGAAACCGCTTACTATCTCGAACTGGCGAATGCCCGCCTGCAACTGTTGCGTGATGCGCCGACTGCTTTGCAGGCCCTCAGGCTTGCCGATGCCCGCCTGCAGAAACTCGGTGATCCGGCCTTTGTCCCGGTGCGGGAACTACTGGCAAAGGAGATCGCGGCACTTGAAGCCCTGCCGGCGGTGGACCTGACCGGTGCTGCGCTCGCGCTGGGCGGGCTGGCCACGCAGATCCCCAACCTGCCACTGCATGCTCCGGTGAGCACGGCAAGGTCCGCGGCGGACACGGCCGCGGTTGCTGATTCGGGCACGGCCGCTGCTGATGACACAACCCCCCGCTGGCGCGAGGAAGCGGCAAAGATCTGGGCGGTCATGCGCGAACTCGTGCAGGTGCGGCGCACCGATAAACGTATTGAACCGTTGTTGTCAGCGGATGAGCAACGCCTGCTGATCGCCAACCTGCAACTGCAGTTACAAACCGCGCGTTATGCGGTACTGGCCCGTGATACGCAGTTGCTGCACGACAGCGTCGGCACGGCGCGCGACTGGTTGCTGCAGTTTTATGATCAGGATTCTGCCGCGACCCGCGCCGTGGTTGAGCGTCTCGATGAGCTCGGCAAGCTGGAACTTGCCCCGGCCCTGCCGGATATCAGTGCCGGCCTGCGGCAACTGCGCAATATCAGTAACGGGAAGCCGCCTGCATGAAATGGTTATTCCGTGCACTGATTGTTGCCGTCCTCGGCGTGTTGATCGCTGTGTTTGCCCGTGAGGATACGGGTTATGTCCTGATCACGCGCGAGCCCTGGGTGATCGAAACCAGCCTGACCATGTTTGTCCTGATTCTGCTGGCCGGGTTCGCCCTGTTGTATGGCGTGCTGCGTTTTATCGTCAATGCCTGGGGGCTGTCGCGCCGTGTGCATGACTGGCAGGCCCGGCGCCGCGCCCGCCGGGCGCGCAAGGCGGTCAACCGCGGTTTGCTCGAACTGGCGCAACGCGACTGGTCGAAGGCGGAGAAACTGTTGCTCAAGGATGTTGCCGAGAGTGACACGCCGTTGATCAACTACATCGGCGCCGCTACGGCCGCGCAGGAACAGGGTGCGGAACAGCGCCGCGATGAATACCTGCAGCGGGCCTATGCCAGCATGCCCGATGCCGATGTGGCGGTAGGTCTGACCCAGGCCGACTTGCAGTTCCGCGCCGGCCAGCTGGAACAGGCGGTGGCCACGTTGCGGCACCTGCGCCAGGTGGCACCGAAGCACAAGCATGTGCTGAAGCTGTTATTGAAACTGTACCTGGCCGTGCGCGACTGGGACAGCATTCTTGAATTGCTGCCGGCGCTGCGTCGCCACAAGGTCGAGGACGAGCAGACACTCGATACACTTGAGGCACAGGCCTATGAACAACAGCTGAGCTTCGCGGCAACAGGCCAGCTTGAGCAAGTGCAGGCTGTGTGGAAGTCATTGCCGCGCAAGCTGCGTCATGATGTGCGTATTGCGCACCGGTATGCGCAGGCCCTGGTCGCGGCAGGTGAGGGCGATCGCGCGGCCGCCGTGCTCCGTGATGTCCTGAAAAAACACTGGCATCCGGCACTCGTCTACGAATACGGCCTGATCGAAGCCGCTGACAAAAACACGCAACTTGCCGAGGCCGAGCGCTGGCTCGCGGAACACGGCAAAGAGAGTATCGTGTTACTCACCCTGGGCCGGCTGGCGATCCGCAACGAGTTGTGGGGCAAGGCACGCGCCTGGCTCGAGGCGAGCCTCGGCAGCGAGCCGCGTACCGATACCTGCCAGCTACTCGGCGAGTTACTCGACAAACTGGGTGAGAAGGAACGCGCGGTGGAATGTTACCGCCGGGGCCTGGCACTGGCCGGCGCCACGGTCCCGCCCTTGCCAAAACCGGCAGGGTTTATTGGCGCCAGTGTCATCTAATCGATGATGCCTCACCCATCTCCGATGGGTCGAGGCATCACTTCTTCGCGTACTCGAAGGAATCCGAGAAGTACTGTTGCGGCGGCAGACCGAGTTCGGAAAAGGCCTCGAAACCGGCGTTGACCATCTGCGGCGGTCCGCCGGCATACACGTCGTAACCCGACAGGTCTTCGAAGTCACCGACGATCGCGGCATGCACGAAACCGGTACGCCCCTGCCAGTTATCTTCAGGCAGCGGATCCGATAACACGGGGATGTAATGCACGTGCTCATGTTCGGCTGCCCACTGTTGCGGCAGTTCGTGCAGGTACAGATCCTGCTGGCTGCGCGCGCCCCAGTAGATGTACATCGGTCGCGTGATACCGACTTCCAGGGCGTGCTCGACAATGCCCTTGATCGGCGCAAAGCCGGTGCCGCCGGCCATGAGGATCATCGGCCGCGCGGAATCCTCGCGCAGGAAGAATGTGCCGAGCGGTCCTTCAAAGCGCAACAGCGTCTTGTCCTTCAGCTTTGCAAATACATACTCGCTGAACTCGCCACCCTCGACATGGCGCACATGCAATTCGATGATGTTCTCATCATTCGGTGTGTTCGCGATCGAAAAGCTGCGGTGACGGCCATCCTTGAGCAGGATGTTGATGTACTGGCCGGGAATGAACCGGAACGGCATATTGTCCGGCGCCTTCAGCTTCAGCTCCATGACGTCGTGGCACAGCAATTTGTGTTCGAGGACGCGACACGGCAGCTTGCGCACCGGGATGTCGGCGACGGCCTCGACGAGCTGCGCCTCGATGTCGAGATCGCTCTTCGCGTGGGCCTGGCACAGCAGCGCGATACCGGCTTCGCGTTCCTCGTCGGACAGCGCCTGTGGCAGCTCTTCGCCATAGTCAACCTCACCGTTTTTGAGCACGGCCTTGCAAGTACCGCACAGGCCGTCGCGGCAATTGTAGGGCAGGTTGATATGCTGGCGCGCCGCCGCGTCGAGGACGGTCTCGTCGTCCTCAATCTCGAACTGTTTGCCACTCGGTGTAATGTTTACGGTAAAGCCCATGATATAGTGCCCGCGTTTGAATTGAATTCCTGAGCGAAAGGCCCGGAATTATCCATGAATTCACAGACAAAGCCAACCAAACCCCTACATATTGTAGGTTGTGGCGATATCGGCCGGCGCGTCGCGGCCAGGCTGCGCGCTGCCGGGCAGGCGGTCAGCGGTCTCGTGGCCAGCCCGGTCAGTTGCGCGGCGCTGCGCGCGGCGGGGATCGAGGCGGTCGAGGCCAACCTCGACGATCCGGCCAGCCTGCCGGGTACGGCACTCGATGGCGTGCAGGTGTTCTATTTTGCGCCACCGCCAAAACAGGGACGCACCGACAGCCGCATGCGCAACTGGCTGGCGGCGCTCGGTGCGACGCGCCCGGCGAAGATCGTCGCGATCAGCACAACCGGCGTGTACGGTGACGTCGGTGGTGACTGGGTCACCGAGGATACGCCGCTTGCGCCCGGTGCGGATCGGGCCTGGCGTCGCGTTGATATGGAAACCGCGGTGCGGCAGTGGGGGCGGCAGCATGACGTGCCCGTCGTGATACTGCGCGTGCCCGGCATCTACAGCTGCGAGCGCCTGCCGCTGGCGCGACTGCGCAAGGGCCTGCCGGTCCTGACGCCGGCCGAGGCCGGCTATACCAACCGCATCCATGCCGATGACCTGGCCGCGATCGCGATTGCCGCCATGCAACGCGCTCCGGCCGACAGCGTGTATAACGTCAGCGATGGCAAGCCGGGCACGATGACCGACTACTTCAACACGATTGCCGATCACTTTGGCCTGCCCCGGCCACCGCAGATCACGCTGGCCGAGGCAGCCAACCAGGTCAGTGCAGGGATGCTCGGTTACCTGCGAGAATCGCGGCGCGTCTCGAACAGCAAGATGTGCAAGGAACTGGGCGTCACGTTGCAGTACCCGGATTTGCAGACAGCTCTGCAAGACTGCAAACGGGATTGATGCGCTTGCTTACATACGCTCGTCGATGTCGACGTCACGCAGAAATGTGCCCGCCTGGTCGTAAATGCCCTCGCAGTAGGCATGACTGGCAAAGCTGCCCATGACGATGACATGCGCTGTCGCGACAGCCTGCTCACCGGCACCTCTGGCATAGGCACGCATCACCTCGGCACATTCCGGGCCAGTGACCGGTTTGAAACTGCTGACTTCACACGACACGATATAACCACTTTCCTGCGGATCGCGGCCGGCCTGCAGGGCATCACGGAACTCCTTGTTGAACTGGCCGTCGGGGCCGGCTTCATCGAGCGTACCGGCAACCGTGTCCATGAAGCGGTTCATGTCGATCACCATGGCGGTCGAACAACCAAGTTCGCGCATTTGTTGTGTACCCGGAGCGTTGCCCGCCTCCATCATCATGCTGGCCCCTTCCCCTGCCACGCTGAGCGCCTGCTGGCATTCCTCGCAATTCAGGTAAAAGACGATTGCCGCGACGATGGCGAGCAGGGTCGTGCCGCCGAGGATACCGAGTATCAGGACAACTGTTTTGCTATTGGCATCCATATGAATTTGTTCAGCCGAGGTGTGCCGCGAGATTATCCAGGCTTTGTTGATCCGCAGGGCCGGCAATCTGTTTCAGCGCCGCGAGCCGTTGCCGTGCCAGCGGCACAGCATCGAGATGGCTGCTCAGGATATCGACCTCGAGCAGGCCACACTGCATATAGTCTACCGCATCCGTATAACGTTGTTCGGCATTGTGTAACAGGGCCACGGCAAGTTTGTAAAGCTGCTGGCGGTTGGCCTCGTGGGCGAGCAACAATACATGTCGCGGATCGGCGACTACAAATTCACGCGTCACTGCCAGGCAGGCCTTTAACACATTGAAGGCGTCGGCATAACGGTTGCTCCGCACATACAGATCGATCAACAGACGGCCGAGGCATAAATAAGTGCGATGTTTCTTCCACTGACCGATCTTGTCAAACAGTTCCTCAAACCCGGCCGGCTGTATGTGTAACGGGTCAGTGTCGGCGAGCAGCAGGCCAAGCGCCACACTGTCCTGTTCGGTACGCACGAGGTTGTAGAGCCTGTCAAAGTAGGCGCCCTGCTCCTTGCGCTGTTGATCCTGTTCGGCCTGTTCCTCGAGCACCCTCATGTTGCGATACGAGGTCGCAGTATTGCCGATCGTGAAGCCGGCGCTGCGTTGTGACTCCATGTGCGCGATTTCCTCGTCGAGTTCCTCCTGCATTTCTTCCTTGCGCGCCTTGAAAAACCAGCGGCCAATCAGGTAACCGGCGACACCGCCACTGACATGGGCAACGAGGTTAACGCCGTGATCCATGCCCTCGGAGAGCAGGTCCCAGGCATCCCAGCCGATAAACCACACGGCCAGGAGCCAGGCCGGGATCGCGATGCGCCACAGCGGCACGATAAACCAGATCAGCGTGTTGATACGGGCGCGCGGCATGAGGAAGGCGGACAGCCCGATCACACCCGTGACCACGCCGGACAGGCCCAGCGTCGGTGTATTGTCGCTGCTGCCCAGCGAAAACAGCGAGTAACTCAGCGAACAGACCACGGCCACGCCGAGCAGGGCCAGCGTAAAGCGCCAGGCACTGCCGATTAACAGTTCCACTGCCGGGGCAAAGGCAAAGAAAAAGATCAGGTTAAAAATGATGTGCAGCCAGCCACCATGTGCCAGTGACGAAGTGATCATGGTCAGCGGGTTGTAACTGTCCGGGAAGTACATGAGCTTCTCGTCAAGCAACAATGGTGCGTAGTCATTGAAGGCCTGCGTGTGACGGCGAATATCACCTATCGAGCGTTCGACATTCAGCTCGGCATCTGCCAGTCGTACCCGGTAATCATGTTCAAGCGCCTCGATATCACCGCTGCGTAGCGTGGTGCGGTGGTACTCGTCGAGAATATTGAAACAGGCATCGGGGTAATTGCGAATGAAATCATTGGGGTACTTGTCGGCCTGGGAATTGGCATACTGGCAATACAG
>JASFME010000079.1:0-9329 GCA_050117725.1 Granulosicoccaceae bacterium
TTGCACGTCAGCGTTGCTAACTGCTTGTTTCTTGTAATAGTGCAGTATGCACAAGATCTTGTTGTATTATAAAAACAACATGTTTCATAAAAACCACAGCTATTATGCATAATGAAACATGTCGAAACATTATATGAGAACATAATGATAGTGTGAAGGAATTTCTGGGCGACAATAACCCTATGTGTTAAAAGGAAAAAAGATCGAAATGCAGAGGTCCCGGCCGATAAACCGGAGCCTGTGCCCGGTAATGCACACCAGCTTGGGCGAAGCCGCTCCTTCCCTGTTTGCCGATCAGTAGCACAGGCACATGCCGGGCCTGTCGCCAGCAACGATGCTCCACCCGGGTATAAATAGTGTCCGCCTGGATAAACAACAAACTGGCATCGCAGCAGGGGTGCTACAATGCCGCGCCATGAATGCTTCACTTCCCTCCCTGCGCCTGAAAAAGCGCGAAGAACGCCGGGTCCGCCAGGGCCATCCGTGGGTGTACAGCAACGAGGTCGACACGAAGGCCACACCGCTTAGTGCGTTTGCACCCGGTGACACGGCGCAGGTACTGGCCGCAGATGGCAAGCTGCTCGGCACGGCCATGGTCAACCCGAACTCGCTGATCTGCGCGCGCCTGTTTGCGCGGCGCATCGCGGTACTCGATGAGGCGCTGCTGACGCACCGGGTTGAACGCGCCCTGGCGCTGCGTGAACGGCTCTACCCGCAACCTTATTACCGTCTCGTGTATGGTGAATCCGATGGCTTGCCCGGGCTGGTGGTGGACCGCTTTGGCCCGGTTGTCGTGGCGCAGAGCACAACCGCCGGCATGGAGCGTTGCCAGGAACACGTGGCCGCGGTACTGCACAGGTTACCCGGTGTCGACACGCTGATCTGGCGCAACGATAGCGATGCGCGCCAGCTCGAAGGGCTCGAACAATATACGGGCGTGGCATTTGGTGAACTGCCCGAACAGCTCGAGGTGATCGAGGGCGATGTAAGATTTCACGTGCCGGCCATGCGCGGCCAGAAAACCGGCTGGTTTTTTGATCAGCGCGACAATCGTCTGCGCCTGCGTGACTACGCCAGGGGGATGCGCGTGCTGGATGCCTTTGCTTACATGGGGGGCTGGGGCGTCGGTGCGGCCGTCGCCGGTGCCGCTTCGGTCACGGCGATTGAAACCTCTTCGCCGGCGGCGCAGGCCATCCGTGACAATGCCGCGCGCAACGATGTCGAGGTGAACGTGATCGAGGACGATGCCTTTGCCGCATTGAAACAACTGCGCGAGGCGGGCGAGCGTTTCGACGTGATCAATGTCGATCCGCCGGCCTTTATCAAGCGTCGCAAGGATGTGAAGAACGGCGAGGAGGCCTACACACGCGTCAACCGGCTGGCGATGCAACTGCTCGGCGCCGACGGCATTCTCGTTACGTCGTCATGTTCCTATCACCTGCGCGAGGATGTGTACCTGCGCCTGCTGGCAGCGGCCGCGCGCAAGTCCGGCCGCACACTGCAGGTGCTCGAGCGCCGTGGCCAGGCAGCGGACCACCCGGTCCTGCCGGCCATGCCCGAGTCGCGCTACCTGAAGACCTATATCCTGCGCGTACTGGCACACTGACAGCGGCGCGAGCCGTGCTAACATAGGCGACCATGTTGACCTACCCGAACATCGACCCCGTTGCTTTTCGCGTGTTTGACTGGCCGATCCACTGGTACGGCATTACCTACCTGGTTGGTTTTCTCGGCGGCTGGTGGCTGGGCCGCGTGCGTGCCGCATCGGCAGGCTGGACGCGCGAGCAGGTCGGCGACATTGTGTTTTACGCCGCGATCGGCGTGATTCTCGGCGGCCGGCTCGGTTACCTGTTGTTTTACGCGCCGTTTCTGCCCGAGGCGGAGCGTGCGCCGTTCTGGGCGATCTGGCAGGGCGGTATGTCGTTCCACGGCGGGCTGGTCGGTGTGATCGTCGCGATGTGGCTGTTTGGCCTGGTCAGCAAGAAGGGTTTCTGGGCGGTGGCCGATTTTATTGCGCCGCTGACGCCCATTGGCCTCGGCGCCGGCCGCATTGGCAATTTTATCAATGGCGAACTGTGGGGCCGGGTCACGGACATGCCCTGGGCCATGGTGTTCCCGACCGGCGGACCATTGCCGCGGCACCCGTCGATGCTGTATGAGTTTTTCCTCGAAGGCGTCGTGCTGTTCATCCTGCTGTGGTGGTACAGCCGCAAGCCTCGGCCGCGCATGGCCGTATCCGGCCTGTTCCTGCTCGGTTACGGCACGTTCCGTTTCCTGGTCGAGTTTGTGCGCGAGCCGGACCCGCAACTCGGTTACCTGGCCTTCGACTGGTTTACCATGGGGCAGGCCCTGAGCCTGCCGATGATCCTGTTCGGTTCGGGATTGATTCTGGTCGCGTACCGTCGTGACAATAGTTCGGCAGAGGGGGCCGCGTAACACCATGCAGCAGTATCTTGAACTCATGCGTCATGTCCGGGATAACGGCACAGCAAAGGGTGATCGCACCGGCACGGGGACGAAAAGCGTGTTTGGTTACCAGATGCGGTTTGATCTGCAACAGGGCTTTCCCCTCGTCACGACCAAGAAATGCCACCTGCGTTCGATTGTTCACGAGCTGTTGTGGTTCCTGCGGGGTGACACGAACACGCGCTACCTGAAAGAAAACGGTGTCAGCATCTGGGACGAGTGGGCCGATGAAAACGGCGATCTCGGCCCCGTGTATGGCTACCAGTGGCGCAGCTGGCCAACCCCGGACGGCCGGCATATTGACCAGATCAAAGAGGTCGTCGCGCAACTGAAAACCAACCCGAACTCGCGGCGTATCATTATCAATGCCTGGAACGTCGCCGACCTGCCGGATGAAAGCATTTCGCCACAGGCCAATGTGAAGAATAACAAGATGGCACTGGCGCCGTGCCATGCCTTTATCCAGTTTTATGTTGCCGATGGCAAGCTGTCCTGCCAGTTGTACCAGCGCAGTGCCGATATTTTTCTCGGCGTACCGTTCAATATCGCTTCCTATGCACTCCTGACTATGATGCTGGCACAGGTATGTGACCTGGAACACGGTGAGTTCATTCATACGCTCGGTGATGCCCACCTTTACAACAACCATGCTGAACAGGTTGAAGAACAGCTTGGCCGCACGCCGTATCCCTTGCCCGGCATGAAGATCAACCCGGAGGTCAAGGACATTTTTGCCTTCAGCTTCGAGGATTTTGAATTAACAGACTACCAGTCGCATCCCCACATAAAGGCGCCCGTGGCGATTTGATAGAAACCGGAGTGGTATAAAAAATAGACCACCCACCCTGACCCTCCCCCTCAAGGGGGAGGGAAAAGTATCCCACTCCTTGACGGGAGGGGTGAGGGGAGGGTGAATACGCTTGATACAGGCTGGAGGGATCCTGTACTTCCTTTGCCTGCTACGTTTAGAGATTGATGGAAGAGAGTCATGGCTGAAGCCTATATATTCGACGCAGACGCGAGCAACTTTAACGATGTGGTCGTCGGCAACTCGCACAAGCTGCCGGTGCTCGTGGATTTCTGGGCCGAGTGGTGTCAGCCCTGCCAGTCGTTGATCCCGATCCTGCATAAACTCGCCGAAGACATGGCCGGCCAGTTCATCCTTGCCAAGGTCAACAGTGATGAACAACAGGAACTTGCGCAGCGGTATGGCGTCCGCAGCCTGCCGACCGTGAAGTTGTTCGTGAACGGCGAGATCGTTGATGAGTTCATGGGTGTGCAGCCGGAATCACAGATCGTCGCCATGCTCGACAAGTACCTCGTGCGTGAGTCGGACAACATCATGGCCGCCGCGTTACAGGAATACCAGCAGGGTAATGTCGAGGTGGCCATTCAGAAGATGGCCGAGGCTGCCGCCATGGACCCGGCCAACCTGCGCGTGCAACTCATGTATGCACGCGTCCTGGCCGAGCATGACCGGGGTGAGGAGGCACGGCAGATCATCAACAAGCTGCCTGCCGACCAGCAGGCCGATCCGGAAGTGGCCAGTCTCAAGGCACAGCTCGAGTTTGCCGCGCAGGCGGGTGCCGCGGGTGATGCCAATGATTTGCTGGCGCGCATTGAACAGGACCCCGATGACCATGCCGCCCGTGAACAGCTCAGTGTTGTGTATGTCAGTACACATGATTACGCGAAGGCGCTGGAACAATGCCTGGAGATCATGAAACGGGACCGCAGTTACCATGATGATGCCGGGCGCAAGGGCATGCTGCGGATATTTGAACTGCTCGGTAACGAGGGTCCGATCGTGACCGAGTACCGGCGTAAAATGTCGTCATTACTGTTTTAACCCGTTTTTAACGCAAAGACACAGAGTGCGCAAAGATTTTTTCATTACGTTATAGTACCTGGCGTCCTTTGCGACTCCGCGTCTCTGCGTTGGGTTTTTTATAGTTTTTTAAATTATTAGAATGAAAATTTCCTTAATTGCCGCGATGGCCGACGACCGTGTCATCGGTATCCACAACTCCCTGCCGTGGAAACTGCCGGCGGATATGCAATGGTTCCGCAGGCATACGCTGGGCAAGCCTGTGGTCATGGGGCGCAAGACCTTTGACTCGTTTGGTGGCAGGCCACTGCCGCAACGCACGAATATCGTCGTAACCTCGGACCGCGACTACGTCGCCGAGGGTGCCGTTGTGGTGCACTCGATTGACGAGGCACTGCAGGCGGCCGGTGACGCGGATGAGGTCATGGTCATCGGCGGGGCATCTTTCTATGAGCAGCTGTTGCCACGCGCCGATCGTTTTTATATCACGCAGGTGCATGGCCGCTTCGAGGGCGATGCCTGGTTCCCGGAATATGAATCGTACGGCTGGCGTGAAGTCGCGCGTGAGGAATACGCCGCTGATGACAATAATCCTTATGCAATGACATTCATGATCCTGGAACGCGAGGGGTGAAACACAGTTGGCAGTTGCCTCAACCATCTGCGATGGTTCGAGGCAACTGCCAACTATGTTTTCGGTTTTTGCGCGCCGGGGCAATCGACTTCTATGAGCCGGTCTTCTTCGATACACCAGGCGGTAAGCGTGCCACCCCACAGGCAACCTGTGTCGAGTGACACAAGCTGCGGGTTGTGAATGCGGCCGAGTGTCGACCAGTGGCCAAAGGCAATCCGCGTGTCGGCACTGCGGCGTGTCGGGACTTCGAACCATGGCATCAGGTCTGCGGCCTGCGCCCCGGGCCTGCACTTGGTTATGAGTTCGAGGCGGCCGTAAGCATTGCAGTAGCGCAGGCGGGTAAAGCAGTTCGTGATAAAGCGCAGGCGATCGACACCCTCGAGGCCTTCATCCCATGTATCCGGTTCATTGCCGTACATGTCACCGAGAAACGCAATGTAATGCTCCCCGCGCAACACCTGTTCGACCTCGTGGGCACAGGCCTGCGCGGTGGCAATGTCCCATTGTGGCGGCAGGCCGGCATGCACGAGCGCGGTATTGTGTGTGACATCCACGTGCATGAGGGGCCGGTTGCGTAACCATGCAAGCATTTCCTCACGATCATCGGCATCGAGGATATCACCGATGGTGTCGTTGCGATGTGCGCGGAACCGGCCATGAGCGACGGCGAGTGTATGCAGATCATGATTGCCGAGCACGGTGATAGCGCGTTCGCCCAGTGCCATGATGAAGCGCAGCGTGTCGGCGGAGGCCGGGCCACGGTTGACCAGGTCGCCGGTAAACCACACCGTGTCGGCGGCAGGGTCGAAGCGGCAGGTATCGAGCAGGCGCTTCAGTTCATCCAGGCAACCCTGGATATCACCGATAACATACGTCGCCATCAGTGCAGGGCATGTGGCAGTGACAGGGTAAATTGCGGAATGACCGCCTCGAATTCGACGCCGTCATCGGCACGCATCTGGTAGCTGCCGCGCATGTCGCCGACCGGGGTTTCGAGGATCGTACCGCTGGTGTACTCATAACTCTCACCGGGTTGCAGGTGCGGCTGTTCACCGACGACGCCGTCACCGCGGACCTCTTCGGTCTTGCCATTGCCGTGCGTGATCACCCAGTGGCGGGTAAGCAGCTGCGCCGGCACTGTGCCATCATTGCGGATCGTGATGGTATAGACGAACACATAGCGGTCGTGCTCGGGATCGGACTGTTCCGGGACAAAGGCATTTGCTACCGAAACATGGATGTTGTAC
Organism: Granulosicoccaceae bacterium; assembly: GCA_050117725.1. Lineage (GTDB taxonomy): Bacteria > Pseudomonadota > Gammaproteobacteria > AKS1 > AKS1 > JASFJH01. The sequence goes on from JASFME010000079.1 coordinate 6,176, forward strand.
TTCGCATCGTCATTCATGGTGCAGGTCAGTGTTTCCTGTGGTGTGTGATTATAAACGGCTCGCTGCCAGAATTGCGCCAAGCAGGCCGACATGCGCGTTTGTCACGACGCGTACCGGCATGCGCCCGGTCAGTTTTTGCATACGGCCCTTGTCGTTAAAGGCCCGGGTAAAGTCGCCGGTGGTCAGGCGATCAATGATCTTCGGCGCGATGCCGCCGGCCACGTACACGCCGCCCGATGCCAGGCAGGTCAGGCCGAGGTTGCCGGCCTGGGCGCCATAGATATCGACAAAAATATCCATGGCCTGGCTGGCCAGTGCATCACTGTCAGCGAGCGCCGCCATCGAGATGGCGGCGGCCGGATCGCCGCTTTGCATGGCCTGTGCGAGGTCTGCACCGATCGTACCCTTGCCGGTGTCGCGCAGAAACTCGAAAATATTCACCAGTCCACGTCCGCAACAGACGCGCTCGCAGGAGACATGGCCGAACTTCGGCATCAGGTATTCGAGCAGTTCGACCTGCAGTGCGTCGCGCGGCGCAAACTCCACATGGCCGCCTTCCGAGGCCATGACTTCATAATGATCGCCTGCCCAGACGAGGATCCCCTCGCCGAGGCCGGTACCGGCGCCAATCAGCGCGCATGGCCCGTTGTCTTCAGGCTCACCGGCCTGCAGGGTAACGAGGTCGTCGTCACCGAGCGCCTCGATGCCGTAACCAACGGCGGCAAAGTCATTGATCAAACGCACGTTCGGGATATCCAGCGCGGTCTGCATGGCATCGGCATCGAGTTCCCAGGGCAGGTTCGTGACCCAGGCCTGCCGCCCCGAGACCGGCCCGGCAATACCGAAACAGGCGCCACTGATCGACAATTCACCCTGATCGCGCCTTGCCTCGTCGAGAAAGGTCTGCACCATCGCGGTCAGATCGCCCCAGTCGGCGCTGACATAGCGTTGTTCGGCCAGCATATTCTGCTTATTGTCGCTGACCTCGGACAGCCGCAACAAGGTCTTGGTACCGCCGATATCACCTGCAAGAATCATTTTATGTCCCCCGTTATTGTGCATTCCTGCGAGGGCTGAACATAACACAAGCCGCGGGGTCAGAGATACGCATGGGAGCTGTGGGCTGGCACGGTGCTGATTCGCGATACTGGTTCAGGGTAGCCGGAGTCTGGCGATTGGCCGGTGCCCGGTGCATACTGTAGCCAGCATTGCCCGGCGCAATATCCGGAATCATGCCTGAAACTGTGAGCAGGGTCCGGTTGTATTGTGAACCGGGTCGCGGTATCTACCCGGTATCCGGCGCAGACTGCAAACTCGGATATGTCATCGGCCACGCCGCACGGCAGTGGCCGGGATAAGGAGTAGGGCTTATGTTCAGAACAAAACCGATAAAACGTAAACCCGACCTGCTCATGCTGGTTACGGTATTTGTCTGCCTCGGTGTCGTCGTGACGACCACGATCAATGCGGCCGGGCCGGCCGCAGCGTCCTCCGGCTGGGGTCTGCAACTCAAGGCAGAAGCGGGCTGCGACAGTAGTGCCTGGGCCGAATGGCGCGACTGTACCTCCCTGGCGGCACCCCGGCATGAGAGCTTTGGTCTGCTCGAACCCTACCCGTCATCGCGGAGCGCCGCGCTCAGCCTGAGCAGCGAGCGGCTGCCGGAGACCGGCCTGGTGTGGTACTACTCGTATCCCCGGCAGTATGAACAGAACAGCTATGGCCTCGACCTTGATTTGAATGTCTCGCCGCTGGCCGGGCATGCTCGCGAACCCCGACAGTTCGGCATGGCGGTGAAGCGGCGTTACGGCAGCCTCGGCTTGAGTCTTGGCCTCGAGGCGAATCGCGTCGATAATCTCACCGATGACCCGCTGATATATTTCGGTACCAGCTACGGTTGGTAAGCCCCGCGGCCGGTTTCACCGGCCGCGCAGAAATTCTTTCCCGTCAATGTTAGAATGCCTGCTTCGTGCAACGCCTCACGCGTTGCTGGCGAAGGATAGCCCGGCGATATCCGGGTCTTCGTTTTTGTAACAAACCACGACAGGCCCACGGGCAGAGCAGAGTTTCATGACATCTCCAGTAAGAGTCGGCGTGCTAGGCGTCGGCTATCTAGGCAGTATCCACGCACGTATTTATTCGAACATGGACGATGTCGAATTGGTCGGCGTGGCCGATATCAATCTTGACCAGGCCGAGGAAGTGGCCGAGGCCTGCAATTGCAAGGTCTTTGACAGTGCCGCGGACATGGTCGGCAAGGTCGACGCAGTCAGTGTCGTGGTGCCGACCAGCCTGCACCTTGAAACCGCCAGCCCGTTTATCGAGGCCGGTGTGCATATCCTCATGGAAAAACCGCTGGCGCCGAGCTATGAAGAGTCCCTGCAACTGGTCGAGATGGCAGAACAGGCCGGTATCGTGTTTCAGGTCGGGCATCTCGAACGCTTCAACGCCGGCGTTATGGAACTGGCCGGCCGGGTCCATGACCCGCGCTTTATCGAGGTGCACCGGGTGGGGCCGTTTGTGGCGCGCGCGACCGATGTCGATGTTGTGACAGACCTCATGATCCATGACATCGATATAGTCATGTCGCTGGTGAAGTCGCCGCTGAAGAATATCTCGGCCAATGGTATTCCTATTATTACCGATCATGCCGATATCGCGAATGCGCGGCTCGAGTTTGAAAACGGTGCAGTGGCTAATGTCACGGCGAGCCGTGTCTCACGCGAACCGTTGCGCCGCATCCGTGTTTTCGAACACAAACATTATTACAACCTCAACTACGTTACCCAGCAGATCGATATCGCCGTTGCCGAGCCGCCGAAGGAAGGCGAGGTCTGGGCGGAGATCGTCGCCGACAAGATCGATGTCGAGCCGGTCAAACCGCTCGATGCCGAACTGCGTGCCTTTATCGATACGATTCATAACGGTGGCGCGCCACTCGTCACCGGCCGGGTCGGGCTTGAGGCAGTACGCGTTGCCAATATCATCGGGGAGAAGATTGCCCAATGTCAGTAAAAGATCCTGTTCCATTTCTTGACCTCAGCAAGGAATTCAGCGAACTCGAGTCGGAATGGTTCGAGATGATTCGCGCCACCGGCGCAAGCGGTCGTTATATCCTCGGGCCGAATGTCGGTGAGTTTGAAACCGAACTCGCCGC